>CAJBVC010000128.1 GCA_903958915.1 uncultured beta proteobacterium | reverse complement strand
CTGGGCGGCAAAGGGTTCTGCGCAGGTAAAGGAGGAGCCCGCAAAGCGGGCGGGGGACACGGAGCAGGGCCCTTTGCCGCCCAGGTTCCCATCGCACGCAAATCTGTTGCCACCTGACCCTGGCCCTCCAGCCAGAAGCGGTGCAGCAGGTTGCTCAGTACGGTGCGGCGGTAGTCGCTGGAGGCACGCATGTCAGAGATGGGCGCGAACTCGGCGCGTAGCACCGCCATGGTGTGCTCCACGGTGGCCTGTGTCCAGGGCTGCCCGGTGAGCGCGGCTTCCGTTTTGCGCGCACGCACAGGCGTCGCAGCCACACCACCGACCCCTATCGAGGTAAACACGACAACCCCCTGTTCAATATGTACGTTGATCGCCAGACACACTGCCGAGATGTCGTCCTCAAAGCGCTTGGACACCTTGTAGACACGACAGATTTCCTGGGGGGTGGCTTTTGGTACCTTGATCCAGGCCAGTAGCTCGTCCGGTGCCATCACATTGGTGCGGTAGCCGGTGTAGAGGTCTTCCAGGCGCAGTTCCCGGTGGGCGATGGCGCTTCCCTGCATGCGCATCAGCACCACGTTGGCGCCCAGCGCGATCAGCAGAGGCATGGAATCGCCAATGGGCGAGCCGTTGGCCACGTTGCCTCCCAGCGTGCCACTGTTGCGCACCGGCAAGCCGGCAAAACGGTGTGCGAACTCCGCCAGGTGAGACCGGTCCGCCACCAGCGCCGCAAATGCCTCGGTCAGGCGCACTGCAGCGCCAATGGCGATGTGGTGCGGGTAGTCTTCGACCCGCCGCAGTTCGGCCACCTGGGTGATGTCAAGGATCTGACCGAACTGGCGGTGCTGCTTGGTAATCCACAAGCCCACATCGGTGCAGCCGGCCACCAACTGGGCCTGGGGGTAGCGTTTGCGAGCCGTCAGAAGCTCGGCCAGGCTGCGTGGAAAGATATATGCCGTATCGGGCTCTGGCGCTTGTGGGGCGAGCGTAAGGCGCTTCAATTGTGATAGCACTTTGGCTTCATCCACCGCCACGGTGGGAAGTGTTTGCATGGCCATTGCGGCATCCAGAATTGGCCGGTAGCCAGTGCAGCGGCACAGGTTGCCCGACAGCGCCTGCTGCGCCTGTTCCCGAGACAGCGGCAAGCCACGTGCGGTGTGGTTCTGGTACATGCCAAACAAGCTCATCACAAATCCCGGCGTGCAAAAACCGCATTGCGAGCCATGGCAATCCACCATGGCTTTTTGAACCGGATGCAGCGCACCCTCAACATTATTCAGGTCTTCCACTGTCCACAGGGCCATGCCGTCAATGGAATGGGCCAGGCGGATGCAACTATTGACGGCGCTGAACTTGAGTTGGTCGCCCTGGGGTTCTGCCAACACCACCGTGCACGCACCGCAGTCGCCTTCGCCGCAGCCTTCTTTGGTGCCGGTGCAATGTAGATCCTCCCGCAGCACTTCCAAAAGGGTGCGATCTGGGGGCACGTCTGGCAAGGTCACGATCTGACCGTTGCGCAGGAATTGCAGGGCTTGTGTCTTCATGGTGGTTAGCATAGAGCAAGTTCTGCGCCCACACTGGCGG
>CAJBVC010000127.1 GCA_903958915.1 uncultured beta proteobacterium | reverse complement strand
GGCGCACCAGGCCGTGATGACCGAGGCTGTGCTGGCCTCGGGTGATCTGGGTTGGGGCATTGTCGGCGCGGGGCTCATGACTTCGAGTACCAAGGACGCGCTGGTGCCGCAGGACGGTTTGTACTGTTTGGTGGAGCGTTCTTCCGCAGCAGAGACGATGAGGGTGATCGGGTGTATTGTTGAACTGCTCGGAGGCGAGGCCGATCTGAACCTGGTGCTGGAGCGAATGGCAGCACCCACCACACGCATAGTCAGTTTGACGGTCACGGAAAAAGGCTACTACCTCGATGTGGCCAGTGGTCGGCTCATTCTCGATGCACCGATGGTCGCCCTTGATCTTGCGAACTCAACACAGCCAAGAACCATCCTGGGACTGATCGTGCAGGCATTGCGTCAGCGTCGCAGTGCCGGCCATCCGCCGTTTACGGTGCTGAGCTGTGACAACTTGCCCAACAACGGCAAGACCGCCAAGGCGGCTGTGCTCGCGTTTGCCCGGCAATTCGACCCAGAGTTGGCGGCCTGGATCGAGGCCGAAGTGCGCTTTCCCTGCACCATGGTCGACCGCATTACACCCGCCACCACCGAAGCAGACCGCGCCCAGGTCGACTCCCAACTGGGAATGCACGACGCCTGGCCGATCGTCACCGAAGGTTTTGTGCAGTGGGTGATCGAAGACGACTTCACCATGGGACGCCCCGACTGGACTCTGGGCGGGGCAGTGTTCTCGAGCGAAATTGAAGCCTGGGAGTCGATGAAACTGCGCTGCCTCAACGGTGCCCATTCAACCATTGCCTACATGGGACAACTCACTGGTTGTGAGACGGTAGCCGATGCCATGCAGATGCCATTGATCACCAACTTGCTGGATGACCTGTGGAACGAAGTGCTGCAAGTATTGAAGCCGCCATCGGGTGTTGATCCGGCGGTGTATGTGGAGCAGCTCAAGGAGCGCTTTGGCAACCCTGCGCTTAAACACCGTACCCTGCAAATTGCCATGGATGGGTCGCAAAAGCTGCCCCAGCGCTTACTGGCCACCGTGCGCGAGCGCCAGGCGCAGGGCATGGCTTCGCCAGCGCTGGCAACTGCCATCGCAGCATGGATGCACTTTGTGGTCAAGACCGCCAATACACCAGGAGGCGTTCTCAATGACCCTCTCTCCGTCGAAATCCTGGACAAGGCAAAAATCAGCCTGCAAGCCAATGAAATCGTGCGTAGCCTGCTATCAATTTCGAAGATATTTGGAACCGATCTGGGACTGGACGCCAGCTTTGAATCCGAGCTTCTGACATGCTTCAACGCAATGGCGGCCAATCCCGAAGTCGCTACAGCTTCCCAAATTGTGTTGTGAGTAACTCAACCGCGACGACTATTTCAAGGAGCGAACCCGATGAAGATGACCTTTCGCTGGTATGGCGAATCAGACCCCGTCAAGCTGGAATACATCCGCCAGATTCCAGGCATGTACGGCATCGTCTCGGCGGTCTATGACGTGCCGGTGGGCGAAGTCTGGCCGTTAGAAAAACTACATGCATTACGCGAACGCATCGAAGGGGCGGGGCTGAAGTTTGAAGTGGTGGAGAGCATTCCTACCCATGAGGACATCAAGCTTGGCAAACCGGGGCGCGATCGGCTGATCGCCAACTTTGCGCAGAACATTCGCCACTGCGCAGCCGTGGGTGTGAAAGTCATTTGCTACAACTTCATGCCGGTGTTTGACTGGACGCGCACCGAGATGGCCAAGGAGTTGCCCGATGGGTCCTTCACGCTGGCCTTCGATGCGCGGGCTGTCGCCGAGATTGATCCGGAAAAAGGGATCTCCCTGCCTGGCTGGGACGCCAGCTACAAGCCGCAGGAGTTGCGTAACCTGCTGGCGCAGTACAAGGACGTCACCGAGGAATCCTTATGGTCCAACCTGGAGTACTTTCTCAAAGCCATCATCCCGGTGGCCGAAGAAGTGGGCGTCAAGATGGCCATGCACCCGGACGACCCGCCGCGGCCCATTTTCGGCCTGCCACGCATTGTGAAAAATCGGGATGACCTGGCGCGGCTGGTGGGCTTGGTGGATTCAACCGCCAACGGGTTGACGCTGTGCTCCGGTTCACTGGGAGCCGACCTGTGCAACAACATCGAATCGTTGGTGCGGGAGTTCGGCGGTATGGGGCGCATTCACTTTGGGCACCTGCGCAACGTGAAGGTGGAGCCTGATGGCACCTTCTACGAGTCAACCCACCGCTCTTGCGACGGGTCGCTCGACATGGCCGCCATTGTGAAGGCGTACTACGACATCGGTTTTGACGGCTATGTGCGCCCGGACCATGGCCGAATGATCTGGGGTGAGACGGGAAAGCCGGGCTACGGTCTTTACGACCGGGCGCTGGGTGCGGTGTACTTGAATGGTCTGTGGGAGGCAGTAAGCAAATATGCGCCGCTTGAAGCCTGAAACGTCGCCTGATATGGCGGTGAAAGTGGTTTGAAAAGCGGGCTAGTCGGCCGACGTGAGATAGTCGTCCCGGCGCGGTGAAAACTGGTCCAGGAGCACACTTTTGTCTTCAAGAGCAACGACACCGTGGGTGCAATCGTGCGGCGCGATAAAGGCATCTCCCGCCTTCAGAATGCGTCGCTCGCCCTGAACCACGGCCTCAAAAGAGCCTGCAATGACATAGGCGATCTGATCGTGCACCTCGTGGGCATGGGGCGTGCCGATGGCGCCCTCGTCAAACTGAACCAGAACCGACATAAGGTGTGGCGTATGCCCGACCACCTTGCGACGAATGCCTTCGCCCAATTCAGTCCACACCGTAGAGTTGCCATCAAAGATATACATAGAAGTTACGGGTCCCTAGAGAGTTACGGGAATCAGCAAAAACCGTGAAGTTTCTGTTGAGAAGCGAATTTTCGGTGCTACTATAGCATTCTAAATTTGTTTTGAAACAGCGGTTCAATAGGGAAAAACTAGCATTTCAAAAACCAACTCGAGAGCGCAAACACCATGGACATTCGCCAACCCATCCACAGCGAGCATGCTCGCACGCTTGACACCGAAGGGCTTCGTCGCCATTTTTTGATCGAGGACCTGTTCCGACCCGATGAAGTCACTTTGACCTATAGCCAGATTGATCGAATCATTGTGGGCGGCATCATGCCGGTCAACTCCGGTGTTTCATTCTCGGCAGACTTGGGACGGCACACCGGCACCGATTTTTTCCTGGCACGGCGGGAACTGGGGCTCATCAACATTGGTGGCGATGCCCGCGTGATGGTGGATGGCGTCACTTTTGAAGTCAAGGGGCGCGAGGCGCTGTACCTTGGGCAAGGTGCCAGAGCCATCGAATTTTTCAGCACGAACCCCGATCAGCCCGCCAAGTTGTATTTCAACTGTGCGCCCGCGCACACCGCCTACCCCCACCGCAAAGTGGCGCTCTCCGAGGCCTCACCAGAGACCCTGGGCGCGGCGGAAACCAGCAATAGGCGCACGATCTACAAATTCCTGGTGCCTGATGTGCTGCCCACCTGCCAACTCTCGATGGGCATGACACAGCTTGAGCCGGGAAGTCTGTGGAACACCATGCCGTGCCACACCCACGACCGCCGCATGGAGGTCTATTTCTACTTTGACATGAAGCCCGATGCGGCCGTGTTCCACATGATGGGTGAGCCAACCCAAACGCGCCATGTGGTGGTGCGTAATGAGCAGGCGGTGATCAATCCGAGCTGGTCGATTCACTCCGGTGTAGGCACACAGGCCTACACCTTCATCTGGGGCATGGTGGGGGAGAACCAGGTGTTCAAAGACATGGACCACGTCCCCATGACAACGCTGCGTTAATTGGCAGGGAGCAAAAATGATGCTTGAAAGTTTCCAGCTTACCGGGCAAGTGGCGCTCGTCACCGGTTGCAACACCGGCCTCGGTCAGGGCATGGCCATTGCGTTGGCGCAAGCGGGCGCAGACATCGTGGGTGTCAATATGACCGACCCCTCGCAGACGGCTGCTGAAGTTACTGCCTTGGGTCGAAAGTTCCTGGACCTGCGCGCCAATTTGTCCGACACCGCAGGTCTGGAAGGCGTCGTACAGCAGGCACTCGGACTGCAGGGATCTATCAATATCCTGGTGAACAATGCCGGCATCATTCGGCGCAACGATGCCATCGACTTCAGCGAAAAAGATTGGGACGAGGTCATCGATCTGAATCTCAAGACGGTGTTCTTTCTTTCGCAGGCCGTGGCAAGACAGTTTCGCAAGCAAGGGGCAGGCGGAAAAATCATCAACATTGCCTCCATGCTGTCATTCCAGGGCGGTGTGCGGGTTCCTTCCTACACCGCGTCCAAAAGCGGGGTCATGGGAATTACGCGCGCATTGGCGAACGAATGGGCATCGCACGGCGTCAATGTCAATGCGATTGCGCCAGGCTATATGTCGACCGACAACACTGCCGCACTGCGGGCGGATGCGGCGCGCAACGCCGCAATTCTGGAGCGCATTCCTGCCAACCGCTGGGGACTTCCCGAGGACTTGGCTGGCCCCGTGGTGTTTCTGGCATCCGCGGCTTCAAACTACGTCAATGGCTGCACCTTGGCGGTCGATGGTGGGTGGCTTGCCCGTTAGGGCACCGGTTGGTCCATCAAAAGAAATTGGAGCAGGTCCAGGAAACTGATCCAAACCCATCGATAATTGATTTTGAAACATGTTTTCAATGAAAACGAAACAAAATGGAAGATGACTCACTAGACACCAAGCAGCCCGAGTCGGTTGCTGCGGTACTCAAGACATTCGGGTTGTTGCAGGCTTTGGCCGATCGCAGTGAAACTGGAATCTCCGACCTGTCTGTGCGCCTTGCGATGCCGAAGGCGACCGTTTACCGGTTCCTGCAAACCATGATGACACTCGGTTACGTGCGCCAGGAAGCCGATAGCGAGCGTTACGGGTTAACCATGAAGGTTTTTGAACTCGGAACCAAGGCCCTCCAATACCCGGAGCTTGTCGACTTGGCCAAACACCAAATGCAGATGCTGGCAGATCGGACAGGAGAAACGGTGCACCTGGGTACGCTGATCGACAGCGAAATCATCTATGTGCACAAGGTGGATTCGAGTCATATGCTGGGGATGTATTCGAAGGTGGGACGCCGCGCGCCACTGCATTGCACTGCCATAGGCAAGGTACTGATGGCCTGGGAGCACCCTGAGCGGCGCGCACTGATCCTGAAGGGCGCGGATTTCAAGCGTTACCGTGAGAAAACCATTGTGGATCCCGGCGCATTCGAGGACGAGTTGCAAAGGGTTAAGGCCCAGGGATTTGGTGAAGACCGCGAGGAGTTCGACGATCACATCCGGTGCCTGGGTGTTCCGATATTTGACCGCCTCAACCGTCCCGTGGCGGGCATGAGTATTTCATTTCCCACTTTCCGCTACGACCCAAGTCGCGAGCAGGAAATCGTGACCATGTTGCGTGATGCTAGCCGGGATATCTCTCAGCGGCTCGGCTGT
>CAJBVC010000126.1 GCA_903958915.1 uncultured beta proteobacterium | reverse complement strand
TGTGCGACATGCCAGGCCACGGAACCCGCATATTAAGCTATGCACGACGCGCATCCGGTCGGCAGGTCAGAACTGGGCCAGTCGTGCGGCCTCAAAGCAGGCAATCTTGCGGCCCAGCAACTCCTGTAGCGCTGGCCTGTCCTTACGACACTGGTCGGTCGCATGCGGGCATCGGGTCGAAAAGACACAACCCACCGGCGGATTCAACGGCGACGGTAATTCGCCCTTCAATACCGTACGCTCGCGTTTCGCGCCAGAGCCCGCCAGCCCGGGGGTGGACGCCAGCAAGGCCTGTGTGTAGGGGTGCAACGGGCGCTCGAAAATGGCTTCCTTCTCGCCCTGCTCTACGGTGTGCCCCAGGTACATCACCAGCACATCGTGTGCGATGTGGCGCACCACGCCGAGGTCATGCGAAATAAACAGGTAGGCCAGGCCCAGGTCATGCTGCAGATCGGCCAATAGGTTGAGTACCTGTGCCTGGATAGAGACGTCCAGCGCCGACACGGGCTCGTCAGCCACCACCACCGATGGATTGAGCATGAGCGCGCGGGCGATGGCAATGCGCTGGCGCTGGCCACCCGAAAACATGTGCGGGTATCGGTCGTAGTGTTCCGGTCGCAGGCCGACCAGTGCCAGCATGGCGCGGGCCTTTTCAGTGCGCTCCTCAGACCCAAGGGCGGTATTGATCTTCAGCGGTGCTTCCAGAATCTGCCCGATGCGCTTGCGCGGGTTGAGTGACCCATAGGGGTTCTGGAATACCAGTTGCACCTTGTGGCGCAGGGCCATCCGGTCGTGATCTGATGCGGCGACCACGTCCACTCCGCCAATCTTGAGCGCGCCCGCAGTCGGTGGCTCGATCAGCGTCACCATGCGTGCCAACGTGGACTTGCCGCAGCCCGATTCACCCACCACAGCCAGCGTCTTGCCAGCGTGCAACGCAAACGAAACGCCTCCAACGGCCTGCAACTGGTCAGGCTTGCGAAAAAAACCCTTGCTGATGGGGTAGACGCGGCGCAGGTTCTCGGCGCTTACCACGATCGCACCCGACGACGACTGGTTTGACGCGTTCATGCAGCAACCTCTGGCGCGCTCGGCACGCGGCTACTGTCAGCCGCCGGGTAGTGGCAGCGCACGGTTCCCTCGTGCCAGGATTGCAGGGCAGGGCGGGTCTGGCACAGCCCGGTGTTGGCATAGGCGCAGCGCGGTCCAAACAGGCAACCGTCGGGCCGGTCGTACAGCCCGGGCACCATGCCCGAGATGGTGGCCAGGCGCGACTTGCCGTCACTGCGCTCCGGCATGGCTGCCATCAGTGCCTCGGTATAGGGGTGCTGGGGGGCGTGGAACAACTGGTCGGCGCTGCGTTGCTCCATGATCTGGCCCGCGTACATGACGGCCACGCTTTGCGCCATCTCACTGACCACGCCCATGTTGTGGGTGATCAGGACTAGCGCCATGCCGCGCTCCTTTTGCAGGCTGCGCAACAGATCCAGAATCTGGGCCTGAATGGTGACGTCCAGCGCGGTGGTGGGCTCATCTGCAATCAGCAGCTTGGGGTTGCAGGCAATCGCCATGGCAATCATCACACGCTGGCTCATGCCGCCGGAAAGTTGGTGCGGGTAAATGCCCAGGCGGCTTTCGGGTGCCGGTATGCCTACCTGTTCCAGCAATTCGATGGAGCGCTTCTTCGCTGCGGCCTTGTCCAGCCCCATATGCAACTTGAGCGTCTCGGCCAGCTGGAAGCCCACCGTAAAGCACGGATTCAGGCTGGTGGTGGGATCCTGAAAAATCATGGCCAGGTCTTTGCCGGTCAGGCGCCGCCGGTCCCGGTCGGACAGCGCCAGCAGGTCGTGCCCGTCGAACCGCAGCTTGTCGGCAGTGACGCGTCCCGGGTAGGCCACCAGCCCCATCAGGGCCATCATGGTGACGCTTTTGCCCGAGCCGGACTCGCCCACAATGCCAAGCACTTCACCGGCTTGCAGTGTCAGGTTGACGCCCTCCACGGCATGCATCACGGCATTGTGCGACGGGAAATCGACCGACAGGTTTTCAATTTCAAGGAGTGCCATGCTGTCGGCGCCTAGCGTTTGAGTTTGGGGTCGAGTGCATCGCGCAGCCCATCGCCCAGCAAATTGAAGGCCAACACGGTGATCAGAATCATCAGGCCCGGGAACGTCACGACCCACCAGGCTCGCAGCACAAACTCGCGGGCATCGGCCAGCATGGTGCCCCACTCGGGGTCGGGCGGCTGCGCCCCCAGTCCCAGAAAGCCCAGTGCAGCAGCATCGAGAATGGCGGTGGAGATGCCCAGCGATGCCTGCACGATCAGCGGGGCGGCGCAGTTGGGCAGCACTTCGATGAACATCACCCGCAGGTGCCCGGCGCCACCCATGCGCGCCGCGGTCACATAATCGCGCGAGGTCTCCGAGATCACTGCCGCGCGGGTTATGCGAACGTAGTGGGGCAGCAGCACGATCGAGACGGCCAGCATCGC
>CAJBVC010000125.1 GCA_903958915.1 uncultured beta proteobacterium | reverse complement strand
TTGCCCAACCAGCCCGAGGTGCACATCCGGCCCAACAAGGCCTCTGAGTACGCCGTGTTTGCCAATGTGCTGTCCTCCTCCAAGCGCAAGGGCCTGACCAAGATGGCCGTTATCGGAAGCGAGCAGTTCGTACAATGAATAATCTAGGCGCACACCTGGTCTACCAGCCCAAAGATCCCTCCAAGCGCATCAAGGGCATCGTTGCAGTCATTGCCTTGCACATTCTGATGCTCTGGGCGATCGTTTCGGGCACCGCCCGCAATGCGCTGGTCATGCTCAAAGTACCACTCGAGGCCGTGGTGATTCAGGAGGTGATCATCCCTCCGCCGCCGCCACCGCCGCCCAAGGAGATCAAGCCACCCGAGCCGCTGACCCCACAGTCCGACGCGCCACCGCCACCGTTTGTGCCGCCGCCTGATGTGGCGCCTGCGACGACGTCCGGTGTGTCGATTGCTTCTACCGCTACGCCGCCACCGACACCGGCCGTGATTGCCCCCCCGGTGCAACAGGCACCTGTGGCGCCGCCGGGTCCCAAGAAGAGTGCCATCGCGACGGCTTGCCCGACGCAGGTTGCGCCTGAGATGCCTCAGAAGGCGCTGAAGGACGGGATCGAGGGCGTCGTGCAGGCGCAGATCACGCTCAAGGCCGGCGTGGTGCAAGACGTCACCTTTTTGTCGGGCCCGCGCATTTTCTACCCCGCCGTGCGTGCTGCCATCATGCAGTACAAGTGCATCTCTGAAGGTGGCGAAGTGGTGGCCACGCAAAACTTCAACTTCAAGATTGAGTGATTTGCAGCCAATCTGATCGGGACTTCATGAAAGAGAACTTCGATAGAGAGCAATTTCAAAGTCAGGAGCTGGTCTTTCAGTGGGGAGACGTTGGAGAATCAGCCTACGTGATTGAAGAAGGCTGCGTCGAAGTTCTCGCGGGTCCACGGCAGGCGCAAAGACGTATTGCCATGCTCACACAGGGGGCGATGTTTGGAGAAGTCGCTTTGCTCGACCGACAGCCCCGTACCGCCACCGTTCGTACCTTGGTGCCGACCCGGCTCGTCCGCATTGACCGCAGCCATGTGGAAGAATTGCTATTGCGATCAGACCCGGTGATTCAGTACCTGATGCGCCTGTTGCTGGTCCGGTTTCGCAGCACCCATGACGCCAGCGAGTTCCAGTCTGAGCGTGGTGGTTCGGGGGCCGCAGAGTCGGACCACGAGGAGTGCGCGGTCCAGGATTTGCACCTCGCCGCTGTTCGCACATTGTCGTTGGCGCAGGATTTGTCCGATGCAATCGATCGCCAGCAGCTCGCTTTGTATTACCAGCCGTTAATTGCTTTCTCGGGACACACGCTGGCGGGCTTTGAAGCCCTGATACGCTGGAATCACCCTACGCTGGGGCTGGTCAGTCCTGCTGAGTTCATTCCTCTGGCCGAGCGAACGGGGCTGATTCATCGTATCGGCCATTGGGTGGTGCAGAAAGCCCTATCGGATTGGGCGGAGTTGCGCCCGTGTTGCGTTGCGCGATCCGATGAACGAGCGTTCGTGAGTGTCAATCTGTCTGCGCCGGAATTGGTCGGTGGTGAGGTCGCCAAGAGTATTGACGATAGCCTTCGGTTGCATGCCGTAGAGCCGTGCGAGTTGCGTATCGAACTCACGGAGACTACTTTAATCGACAATATGGAGGCGGTCTCCAAGACCCTGGACAGCTTGCGAGGTATGGGTGTCGGCATTGCACTGGATGATTTCGGAACGGGTTATGCCGGTTTGGACTATCTGCAGTCCCTTCCATTCACCTGTCTGAAGATTGACAAGACGTTTGTGCAGCAAATGCACCGGTCTGAGCGCAGCGTGCACATTGTGAAAGCGGCGCTTGCTCTGGCGGAGTCGATCGGGTTGTCGACCATTGCCGAGGGCATTGAAGAGGAGGCGGTCGGGGCACAATTGGCTGCAATGGGCTGCAGCCATGCACAGGGTTATCACTACGGCAAGCCCATGCCCAAAGAGGCGATCGGTGCCTGGCACGCCCGGCATGTGGCCACCTATTCACCTTAGTGCACAAACCCTACCAGCCAAAGCGACAAACCGGGGAAACTCAGAAGAAGCACCATGCGAATGGCATCGGTAATCAAGAACGGGACTACCCCGCGGTAACTGTCGGACAAACGCACATCCTTGGCCATCTGATTGACGACGTAGACATTGAGCCCCACCGGCGGCGCCAGCATGCCAAAGCCCACAGTCATCAGCACCAGTATCCCGAACCAGATCGCCACCTGTTCTGGCGACATGCCGAGCTCCAGACCGTTGACGATGGGAAAGAAGATGGGAATGGTCAGCAGGAGCATGGAGAGTTCATCCATGATTGAACCGAGCACCATGTAGAACAAAAGAATACAAACTACCACTCCCATGGCCGGCAAACCCCAACCCAGCACAATGCCCGCGAGTTGGTTGGGAAGCTGGGTCAGCGCCAGCGCTGCGTTCATCAGGTCGGCACCGAGGAAGATCAGGAACAGCATGGCCGAGCCCTGGGCGGTCGCGTAGAAGCACCGCATCAGTTTGGTGGTGTTCATGGCACGCTGCATCAACGTGACAATCAGGGTGCCCGCTACGCCTACCGCTGCACCTTCCGTAGGCGTAAATATTCCGGAATAGATACTGCCGAAAATCAGCAAAAAAATGCCCAAAATCGGGGTGACCGCGCCCAGTTCACGCCAATGCAATTTGGTCTGCCCAATTTGCGCTGGCGCGTGCTGCGGATACAGGCGTACAAAAACGGCGAGGGCTCCCAGGTAGCCCAGCATGGCGACGATCCCAGGAACCACGGCGGCCGCAAAGAGTTTCGCGATGTTCTGCTCGGCCAATATGGCGTAAATTATCAGCGGAACCGACGGTGGAATCAGAATGCCCAGAGTGCCGCCAGCCGCCAGTGTGCCAGTGGCCAAAGTCCCGCTGTACCCATGTCGGCGCAGTTCAGGCAACGCCACTGAGGTAATCGTGGCTGCGGTGGCCACCGATGAGCCGCAAATCGACCCGAACGCGGCACTCGCCAGTACTGCTGCCATGGCCAGGCCGCCACGAAACCGTGCCATCAAGCTGCTGGCCAATTCGAACAGGGCTTTCGAGATGCCACTCTGCGCCGCCAGATGTCCCATCAACAAGAACAGCGGAATCACCGACAGGTCGTAGCTGGCGAATCGGGCAAAAGCCTGGTTGTTCAGGAAATGGGCGAGAGGACTCCAACCCGCCTGTAGCACATAGCCCAGGCTTCCGGCACCAAACATGGCGATTGCAATCGGGATGCGCAATGCCATCAGAACCAGCATGGTGCCGAATATCAGCGCGACAAAGGGCAGTGGTGTCACACGGTAAACCCGTCGCCCGGCATGGCATGGGGGGTGTCCGGTGCGCAGGTGTATTCGGGCATCAAGGTCTGCCCTAGCGCAATGGCCGCGGTCAATGCCAATGCAGGCGCCATCCCCAAAAAAATGAGCCAGTCTGGCAATCCCAACAACATGCTGCTGGAGTGATTGCTCCAGGCATTGATGCCTCCAACGGTGGTACGCCAGGCCAAAAATGCCATTGCCATCGCCACTAACAACGCGCCCCAACGGTCCAGTGCAGCCCGGGTCTTCGCCGAAGTACGTGCAGTGAAGAAGTCAACAATGATGTTGCCCTGGGTCAACTGGCACCAGGGAAAAAAGCTCGCAATGGCGACCCCTGTCAAAGCACCAGTCAACTCGAAGTCACCCACCACGTGCAAGCCAAGCCAGTTTCGTCCGATCACACTCGCGCAGGTCACTAGCGCGATCGCGATCAGAAGTATCCCACCCAGCGCAGCAAACCACCGGGCCAGCTTTTCCAGCCAGACCAATGGAGTTACTCCAGCCGAACGCGTAGTGACTGCAGACCGGTCACGCAGGCGCAGAGCACATCGCCGCGTACCACGGCGCCCACACCGGCCGGTGTTCCAGTGAAGATAAGGTCACCTGGCTGCAGGGTCCAGGCCCGGGAAATCTGGGAGATGGTCTCTGCCACATTCCAGATCATCTGCGCAACCCTACCAGTCTGGCGCTCTTGGCCATTGACCTGAAGGCTGATGCCGGCAGTTGCGATGCCGGCGATCTGTGCCGCTGGAGTAATGGGACCCACCGGAGCAGAATGGTCAAACCCCTTGGCAATGCACCACGGACGCCCCTGTTTCTTGAGATCGTTCTGTAAATCGCGTCGCGTCATGTCCAAGCCCACGGCGTAGCCGAAGACGTGCCGCTCAGCATCGTTGACTCCAATGTCGCTGCCACCAGTACCAATGGCGACCACCAGTTCGACTTCGTGGTGCAGGCTATTGGTAAGCGTAGGGTAGGGCATGGTGACTACCTGGTCCGGCTGCGCACTGACTACCGCGTCGGCGGGCTTCATGAAGAAAAAGGGCGCCTCCCGACCGGAGTGCCCCATCTCCATCGCATGGTCCTGATAATTGCGCCCCACACAGTAGATGCGATGGACTGGAAAAGTCTGTGTTTGACCATACACGGCAACACAGGGCAGGGCAGGTGGGGTAATGACGTAAGGCATGATGGGTCTTCAGTGGGCTGACGTGGTCGAGGCGTTCAAACAGACTTGGCGACCAGCTCAAAGTGCTCCACGACCGGTGGACCGGCAAAAAATGGCCCGATGATGGCGCGCCACTGGGTGAAAGCCTCCGACTGGCGGAATCCCACGGTATGGTCCTCCAGCGTGTCCCAGAACACCTGCAGCACATAGCGTTCGGGGCTTTCGATACCCCGATTGATCTTGAAGCCCTGAAAACCCTTGGCATGCCCGATGACGGTTTGGGCGGCGCGTGCAATGGCCTCTTCAAACGCGGCGTTTTGTCCGGTCTGAATGCGAATATCGGCGAGTTCAAGAATCATGGCAAGTCTCCAAGGGGTCGGAACAAACGTCCAAAGAGTGCAATGGTAACGGTCTTCGCTGTGGTGTGGGCGCACTCAAACTTCACATGCTCGGGGTTCTCGGGCGACACACTTTGCGTTTATGCTGCACCGGATGCGATCAACTCAACCAGCGCATTGGTGGTACCCCGCATGGCCGGCACCCCGGCGGGTGCGGGCACTGTGGTCGCCTCGCGCGGGTGGCATCTCTTTACCGCCCTTCGACAGTTTGAACCTGGGAAGCCATGTGGGCGACGACCCTGAACTGGTGGAACAAAACCGCAATTCCTTGGCCAGGAAGGTAGGCGCCCGTCCCGTTTACCTGAACCAGATGCATGGTACGGACATCGTGGAACTGCAGACGGAAACAATCGATGGTTTGGCGGCAGACGGTGCCTACACCGGTTGCTCGGGGGTTGCCTGTGTGGTCATGGCCGCCGATTGTCTGCCGATCCTTCTGTGCAACCGTGCGGGCACGCGGGTGGCCGCCTTGCACGCCGGCTGGCGCGGCTTGGCGGGGCGGGAAGGCCGGGGAATTCTGGAGGCTTTTCACGGACAAATAATGCCCCAAACGACCGCTGGCTGTGCGCAAGATGCTACCGAATGGATAGCATGGCTCGGTCCTTGTATCGGGCCGCAGACCTTTGAGGTTGGGGCCGAGGTGCGTTCGCAATTCGTGGGCCACCAGGACGGTGCAGTACGCGCCTTTGTGCCGCTGTCAAACGGCAAATACCTGGCCAACTTGCCATTACTGGCGCGCCAGCGATTACAAACTCTGGGAATTTTCGCGATATCAGGAAACGATGGCAGTCCATTGTGGTGTACGGCAACGAACCCATCACACTTCTTTTCGCACCGCCGTGACAGGGTCACTGGTCGCCACGCCGCCTGCATCTGGCTCGAGTGACTTTGCTGGATTGTTTTGCACAGTTTGTGCCGCTTCCCGGGCACGCAACGCGCGCCGACGCGCCGGTGCGCGCATGAAATAGAGCATTAATGCAATGGGCACAGCACCGTAGAGCACAAAAGTGATGATGGCGCCGAGCACCGTGCCTTGCGGTGAAATCGCTTCGGCAGCGCTCATCATGACGACCACATAAAGCCAGGCAAGGGGAATGATGTACATAAAAGGTGCTGGAGATAGACCGCTACGGCCGGTGTCAGGATATCGTAGGCCTAAGCCTGACATACTACGGCGTTTGATGCCATTGACAAAAAGGGTGACAGTGTGACGCAGAACGATCCTGATTTCTGGACCCAGGCGGCCCAACAATTTCAAGCTTCCATGAGTGACGGCTGGGCCAAGACGCTGCAGTCGTTCCAGGGCTTTGGCGCAGGCTCCGGTGACGCTACCAAGGCGCCGGACATCACTTTTTCTCCCGACAAATTGCAGGCCTTGCAAAGGCAGTACCTGGAAGAGGCAATGGGGCTGTTTGGACAGGGCTTCAAGGTGCCAGCGTCCAACGACAAGCGGTTTTCCGATGCTTCCTGGGCCAGTAACCCGGTGGCCGCGTATGCGGCTGCCGTGTACCTGCTCAATGCCCGCACCATGATGGGTTTGGCCGATGCCGTGCAGGCGGACGCAAAGACCCGCAGCAAGATTCGCTTCGCGGTGGAGCAGTGGGTTGCCGCAGCAGCGCCGAGCAACTTCATGGCATTTAACGCGGAAGCCCAGAAAAAAGCACTGGACACCAAGGGCGAGAGCATCGCCAAAGGCATGCAAAACCTGATCCACGACATCCGTCAGGGCCATGTTTCCATGACCGATGAAAGCCTTTTTGAAGTCGGGAGGAACGTGGCCACCACCGAAGGCGCGGTGGTGTTCCGCAACGATTACTTTGAGCTCATTGAATACAAGCCGCTGACAGCCAAGGTTTTCGAGAAACCTTTCCTGATGGTGCCCCCGTGTATCAACAAGTTCTACATCCTTGATCTGCAGCCAGAAAACTCACTGGTGCGTTATGCGGTCGAGCAGGGGCACCGTACTTTCGTGGTGAGTTGGCGCAACCCGGATGAGTCCTTGGCCAAGGCTACGTGGGACGACTACATTGAGAACGCAGTGATCAAGGCCATCAACGTTACCCGCGAGATCACGGGCGCTGCCACCATCAATGCCCTGGGTTTCTGCGTCGGCGGCACCATGCTGGGCACTGCGTTGGGTGTGCTGGCAGCGCACGGCGAGAAACCGGTCGCAAGCGCCACATTCCTGACCACATTCCTGGATTTTTCCGATACCGGCATTCTGGATGTCTTTATTGACGAGGCGTTTGTCAAGTACCGGGAAAACGAGATGGGCAAGGGCGGCCTGATGAAGGGCCAGGACCTGGCGTCCACCTTCAGTTTTCTACGTCCCAACGATCTGGTGTGGAATTATGTGGTGGGCAATTACCTCAAGGGCGAAACGCCGCCGCCCTTTGACCTGCTGTACTGGAACTCGGACAGCACCAATCTTCCCGGCCCCTATTACGCATGGTACCTGCGTAATACCTACCTGGAGAATAACCTCAGCAAGCCCGGCAAGGCGACCGTGTGCGGTCAGAAGCTGGACCTGAGCCTGGTAGATATTCCCATTTACGTCTATGGCTCACGGGAAGACCACATCGTGCCCATCAACGGGTCTTATGCATCAACGCAGATCTTCCCGGGTAAGCGCCGTTTTGTCATGGGCGCCTCTGGCCACATTGCAGGCGTGATCAATCCGCCTGCCAAGAAGAAGCGAAGTCACTGGACGCGTGCCGATGGCAAGTTGCC
This sequence comes from uncultured beta proteobacterium, assembly GCA_903958915.1. Lineage (GTDB taxonomy): Bacteria > Pseudomonadota > Gammaproteobacteria > Burkholderiales > Burkholderiaceae_C > Allorhodoferax. The sequence goes on along the minus strand of CAJBVC010000125.1, from coordinate 3,907 downwards.
TCCCACGCATGCCCAATGGTTCGAAGGCGCGGTAGAACATCCGGGCAGTTGGTGGGGTGACTGGTCTGCCTGGCTCAAAAGCCATGCCGGAAAGCAGATTGCCGCCCCCAGGACCTACGGCAAGGGCAAGTACAAGGCGCTGGAAGCGGCCCCGGGCAGTTACGTGAAAGTCAAGGCCTAGAGCCGGATTGCACGAATTCAAAACAAACTCAATTGGAGATTGATCATGGAAGACATTGTCATTGTTGCGGCGGCACGCACTGCCGTCGGAAAATTTGGCGGCAGCCTGGCAAAAATACCGGCTACCGATCTGGGCGCAGCCGTCATCAAAAGCCTGCTGGAGCGCACCAAGCTGGGCGCGGACCAAATCGGCGAAGTGATTCTGGGCCAGGTATTGGCGGCCGGTGTCGGCCAGAACCCTGCGCGCCAGTCGCTCATCAAGAGTGGCTTGGCCAAGGAAACGCCAGCACTCACCATCAACGCGGTATGCGGCTCCGGTTTGAAGGCCGTGATGCTGGCAGCGCAGGCCGTGGCCTATGGCGACAGCGACATCGTGATTGCTGGTGGCCAGGAGAACATGAGTGCCAGCCCGCACGTGCTGCTGGGTTCGCGCGATGGCCAGCGCATGGGCGACTGGAAGATGATCGACTCCATGATCGTGGATGGCCTGTGGGACGTCTACAACCAGTACCACATGGGTATTACGGCCGAGAATGTGGCAAAGGCGCACGGGATCACCCGCGAGATGCAGGACGCGCTGGCACTGGCAAGCCAGCAAAAGGCCGCTGCAGCGCAGGACGCTGGCAAGTTTGTGGATGAGATTGTGCCTTTCAGCATGGCCCAGAAGAAGGGCGATCCCATCGTGTTTGCTGCCGATGAATTCATCAACCGCAAGTCCAACGCCGATGCGCTGGCCGGTCTGCGACCCGCGTTCGACAAGGCGGGTGGTGTGACCGCCGGAAATGCGTCTGGCATCAACGACGGCGCGGCGGCTGTCATGGTCATGAAGGCCAGTAAGGCCGCCGCCCTGGGCTTGACGCCGATGGGACGCATTGCCAGTTTCGCCACCAGTGGACTTGACCCGGCCCTGATGGGAATGGGACCGGTACCCGCTTCACAAAAGGCGCTGGCGCGCGCAGGCTGGAAGGCCTCCGACCTGGACCTGCTGGAAATCAATGAGGCCTTTGCCGCCCAGGCCTGCGCTGTAAATCAGGAAATGGGTTGGGATACCTCCCTGGTAAACGTCAATGGTGGCGCGATCGCGATTGGGCACCCGATCGGGGCCTCTGGTTGCCGTATTCTCGTAACCCTGTTGCACGAAATGCAGCGCCGCAACGCCAAGCGGGGAATTGCCAGCCTGTGCATTGGTGGTGGCATGGGTGTGGCGCTCACGATCGAGCGTTGATGTGGAGTGTCTTTTTGGCTGTTTGCGCCCGTCCAGTGTGCGTGAGCAGCTATTATGTTTGTAGCAAGTAAACCAAAGAGGAGTTGAATATGAGTCAAAGAGTAGCGTATGTAACGGGTGGTATGGGTGGTATTGGTACCGCCATTTGCCAGCGTTTGCACAAGGACGGCTTCAAGGTGATTGCCGGCTGCGGCCCCACCCGTGACCACGTGAAATGGATCGCGGAACAAGCAGCCCTGGGCTTCACGTTCTTTGCTTCAGTGGGCAATGTCGGCAGTTGGGACTCGACTGTGGAGGCCTTTACCAAGGCCAAGTCCGAGCACGGCGTCATCGACGTACTGGTGAACAATGCCGGCATTACCCGTGACCGTGTATTCCTGAAGATGACACGCGAAGACTGGGACGCCGTGATTGATACCAACCTGAACTCCATGTTCAACGTGACCAAGCAGGTGGTACCCGACATGGTGGAGAAAGGCTGGGGTCGCATCATCCAGATTTCATCGGTGAATGGCAACAAGGGCCAGGCTGGTCAAACCAACTACTCCGCTGCCAAAGCCGGCATGCACGGTTTCTCCATGGCCCTGGCGCAGGAAATGGCGACCAAAGGCGTGACGGTCAATACCGTCAGCCCTGGCTACATTGGTACCGACATGGTCAAGGCCATTCGCGAAGACGTGCTGGCCAAGATTGTGGCGACGGTGCCGGTCAAGCGTTTGGGTGAGCCCGGCGAGATTGCTTCCATCGTGGCCTGGTTGGCCAGCGATGAAGGTGGTTATGCCACGGGTGCCGATTTCTCGGTCAATGGCGGCTTGCACATGGGTTGAACCCGACCGGGCCATCCCAAGAGAAAAAGCCTGCGTCCTGCAGGTTTTTTTTCGACACAAGAAAGGTGCTACGCTGTAGCAATTGTTGATAAAGAGGCCTATGAGTTCTGACGAATCCAATTTTGTCGATGTGAAAGCGCTGCGTGTCGGGCTCTACGTAGAGCTCGACATGGGCTGGATGTCGCATCCCTTCCCCACGGGAAGCTTCAAGATCACAACGGTCAGGCAGATCGAAACCATCCGTGGCCTGGGCCTGGCAAAGGTGCGATTTGTGCCCGAGAAAAGTGATCCACCGCCCGTAGAGGGTGTCCCAATATCCGTCGTCACGGTGGAACAGGGGCAATCCGCTGAGGCGCAACGGCCGGTGCAGCAGCGCGAACAATTGCAACGTCAGCGTGCAGAGCAGTTGTCGGCCCAGCAGCGCAGCCTGGTGGTGTGTGAACGCCGGTTTGGCGAGGCGATCCGCCAATACAAAAAAACCCTGGAACTGGTGCATTCGCAGCCGAAGCAGGTGGCCGAACAGTGCCAGAGCATGGTCAACGGGTTTGTCAGCGAGATGTTGTTGGAAGGCGAGTCAGCGATCCGCCTGTTGTCGGAAGCTGCGGGTGACAAGGCGTCCATGCACCCGGTCAACGTCACCATCGTGTCGCTATTGCTTGGCAAGGCCATGGGCATGGCCGAAGACGCGCTGGCCGAACTCGGTACCGCCGCCTTTTTGCATGACATTGGCAAACAGATGCTGCCGGAGCGGGTGCGGTGGCTGGAAGAAAACTTTTCGACCGCAGAGTACAAGCTCTACCAGGAACACGTGGCGCAGGGTCTTCATCTCGTGAAGGGCATGGGATTGTCGCAAGGTGTGCAATTGGCCATAGCGCAGCACCACGAAATGGCCGACGGCAGCGGCTACCCGGCGCGTGTTCGCAATGACGCGATGACCCCGGCGGCACGCGTGTTGTCCCTGGTGAATCGTTACGACAGCTTGTGCAACCCGGCGCGACCCGCGGCAGCCATGACGCCGCACGAAGCCCTGTCCATGATTTTTGCGCAACAGAAAACCCGATTTGATGCGTCTGCCTTGAGTGCCTTCATTCGCATGGTAGGCGTGTATCCGCCGGGTTCGGTGGTGCAGTTGGTGGATGAACGGTATGCGATAGTCGTTTCCGTCAACTCGGCCCGACCGCTCAAACCCCGCATCATCGTGCACGAGCCTGGTATCTCACGCCATGAGGCATTGATTCTTGATCTGGAAAAGGAACCCCACGTCGGCATCCGGCGCAGCGTCAAACCGATGGCTCTGCCGAGTGCTGCAATGGATTTTCTGGCGCCACGCCAGCGGATGAATTACTTCTTCGAGCCGGTCCAGGAGCAACATCGACCGACGCTCGCGACCTGATGGTCTGGCACACTAGCCGTGCAGGCCTTTCCACAGCATGTAGGACGCTAGTCCATACAGGACAAAAGCGAACACTTTCTTGAGTTTGGCCACCGGCATACGGTGCGCTACCCGCGCGCCCAAAGGCGCTGTCAGGACGCTGCAACTGGCAATCACGGCCAGGGCCGGCAACCAGACGTAGCCCAGCGACCACGCGGGCAAACCCGGCAACGCGCTGCCACTCACCACATAGCCGACCGTGTTGGCCAAGGCAATCGGAAAACCCAGCGCTGCGCTGGTGGC
>CAJBVC010000124.1 GCA_903958915.1 uncultured beta proteobacterium | reverse complement strand
CGCGGACATTGCCTGGCCAGGGTTGTGCCATCAAGGCCGCCAGTGCCTGATCGTCCATGTGCAGTTCCGTGCGGCCATACCGACTCGCAAGTTGCCCAAGAAAGTGCCGAGCCAACACCGCAATGTCTCCACTGCGGGCGCGCAATGGCGGGATCAGAATCTGAAACACCTTCAATCGATACATCAAATCTGCACGGAATTTTCCGTCTCGTACCTGCTCTTCCAGGTCCCGATTGGTGGCAGCGACGATGCGCACGTTCACCTGGCGATCGACCAGCGCACCAAGGCGGCGGACCTTGAAATTCTCAAGCACCCGCAGCAATTTGGCCTGCAGTGCCAGATCAAGTTCGCCAATCTCGTCAAGGAACAGGGTGCCCCCGTCAGCCGCTTCAATCAAGCCAATCTTGCGAGCATGGGCATCCGTGAATGCGCCCTTCTCAAAACCAAACAACTCGCCTTCGATTAAATGTGCGGGCAGCGCGGCGCAATTGATTTCTATGAAGGGTGACTGTGCTCGGGGACCCGCCTGATGGCAGGCTCGGGCGACCAGTTCTTTGCCGGCGCCCGTTTCGCCGAGTACCAATATGGGGGCGGCGGGTGATTGATCGGTGGGTTCAATACTGGAAAACGTGCGAATCAGCTCGCGCAAGTTGCCCATCACCTCTGAAGTGCCGACCAGTGCGTCCAGACTCGCCTGGCTGGCATCACGCCTTCGGTAATAGTCCAACGCCCGGCGCTCACCGCGCTCCGTCAGGGCACGCTGAACGATCTCATGCAAACTGGTCAGCGTGACCGGTTTGGTCAGCAAGTCCATCGAACCGGCCTTCATGGCATCGACTGCCAATGTCACGCTCGCGTGGCCCGTCACCATCACAATACGTGGCGGATCGTCCTGCTTGCGCAAGGCACGTATCACCTCCAGGCCATCCATTCCCGGCAACTGAAAATCGACAATCACCACATCGGGCTGAATGCGTTGTGCGACTTGCACACCGAGCGCACCGTCATGGGCGACCTCTACCGAGTGCCCTTGTTTTTCGAAATAGCGGGCGATGTTTTTCGCCAGCACCAGTTCGTCTTCGATCACCAATAGCGTTGCCATTTGTACTTACGCCTTTGTATCGTTCGCGTTAGCCAACGGCAAGGTGAGCTCGACGCAGGTGCCACGCCCTGTGGCAGGTGTGAGTGCAATGCCACCGCCCCACTGCTCGACCATCCGCTTCACCAAAGCAAGGCCGATCCCCAGTCCACCGCTCTTGGTGCTGAAGAAGGGACGAAACAAGGCCTTGCGAACTTCCTCCCGGATGCCTGGGCCGGTATCAGTGAGATGCAATTTGAGGTTAGACCCCGCCACACTCCATCGCACCGCAATATCACCACCTTCAGGCATGACATCGGTAGCGTTGGCAAGGATACTGATCAATATCTGCCGCAGCATGGCGGTATGTGCCAGGATCGGTGGAGCAGTTTGGGGAGACACCGTCCAGCGGATGCCCCGGCGGTTCATTTCTGGCGTCATTTCTTCCAGGCACTCTTGTATCAAGGGAGATGGTTCCACCACCTCGGACTGCAACTGAGGAACCTGTGACACCCGAACCAACTCGGTGATCCAGCGATCAGCACGATCGACTGAGGCGGTAATGTCGTTGCAATGCTCCATCAGGTCGTCAATAGAGCGATCACTCCCCATCAGCATCTCGGCCGATACGCGAACGGACGCCAGAGGATTGCGCAAGTTGTGCGCCACTGCCCGCGCCAGTTCCACTGCGGTCGACAGGGTCTGGCTTTCAGCCAATCGCGCCTGCTGATCCCGCATGACGCGGTCAGCCCGCGCAACGGTCCAATACAAGGTTGCGAAGAGTCCCAGAGCACTGACACCACAGGCAAGCCACAGCTGGAGCAGTGCATCGCGAATCGCAGCGTTGAGCTGAACGGGCACTTTGTACAGCTCCATGACACCCAGCACTTGGCGGCTCACGGGATGCAATATCGGAATGTAACTTTCCACGTAATAGCTGGTGCGCTGCGCCAGTCCGACATGCTCACCCTTGATCGGATCTCCGGCGCTCAGACGACCATTGTGGACAACGAGTTTCCCCGCAATTGCCTCATCAAGCTCGTCATTCACCGGATACCGCCGACCAATCAGGGCACTGTCAGTGGACCATACGATGGTTCCATCCGTTTGATAGGCGTTGGCGCGTACGGGCTCACTCATGGAAGCCACATGCGCCATGGACCCGAGGAATTTCGCCTTGAGTTCGCTATTGGCAGGATTAGCCAGATACATGCCCGATTGATCGGTGGCCAGCAGGTTCTGAATGAAATCCATGCTGACTTCACCTTCCCGCTGCAGCATGCGCTGCGTCAACATGTGCGACATGAGCCACCCCAGCCCCAAAGCAATCACGGCAATGACAGCGAGACTATTCAGTGCAAAGCGTCGCCTCAAATTGAACGGTGTACTGAAAGTGGTTTGGGTCATCAAGGTCTTTGGAGCACGGTAGCCCCGTTTTTACCAGCTAAATTGCCCCAACAGCGACCCCAGCCACGACTTCGGTCGTTTATTGCCTGAAGGCAAAGCAGTCACGTCTTCGTCACTTAGGCAATCTAGCGCAGACCCCGCATTCGCGCCATGGACGTCCTCCACTTCATCACCGAACTTCGTCGCCACGTACCCGCGCAGGAACCAGGTCAGCGGT
>CAJBVC010000123.1 GCA_903958915.1 uncultured beta proteobacterium | reverse complement strand
CCCAGCGCTGTGGCAGCAGTGAAAATGCGCTCCATCTGGGTAACACTGAAGGCGATACGTTCACAGAATCCGTCGACGGCGTCGACCAGCCCCTCGGCGTGCAAAGCGGGCAGCATCTGCAGCACGGCGTCGACGTAGTCGTCAGCGCGGCCTGCAAACTCGGCAGGCACGGCATGGGCGCCCAGAAACGTGGTGCGAACGTCCACTGGGTGTGTCTGTGCCAGTGACCGTGCAACGCTCAGGCACTTGCGCTCGTATGCCAGTGCCAGCCCATAGCCTGACTTGATCTCCACGGTGGTGACGCCCTCCTCGACCAGTTGGGACAGGCGCCAGGCGCTGCTGTGCTCCAGCTGGGCAACGCTGGCAACACGCGTGGCCTGGACCGTGGATGCGATTCCTCCGCCGGCGCGGGCAATGTCTTCGTAGCTGGCACCGCTGAGCCGCATTTCAAACTCCTGCGCCCGGTCGCCGCCGTACACCAGGTGGGTATGACAATCGATCAAGCCGGGAGTGATCAGCGCGCCATCGGCATCGTGGTATACAGCGCACTGCCGCTCCATTGCTTGTGGCAAGTTCGATCGTGCCCCGACCCAGACAAGTGTGGAGCCCTCCACCACCAATGCCGCGTCGTCGATCAGGCCGTACGGGTGCGCAGCATCTGCCGCCAGCGTGGCGATGCGGCATTTCGTCCACAGTTGCAAAGACTTGCCCTCACGTTCCCCCATTGCGCGTGGGTCGCTGCCCACCGCGCGGGCGCTCGCGCCTTCGTGCGGCCGGACGGGGCTCACAGGTCCACCTCGATCCATAGCGCATTGGCAGACACCACCTGCACCGGCGCATAAGGCGGCACATTGCGCCATGCCAGAGTGTCGGGCGCCAGCTCGGTTACTTCAGAGTCAAATTGGACCGTAGCGCCCGTCTGGAGTGTGTAGACAGCTATCATTTTTGGAGCATTCAACGCCACGCCGAACTGCCCCTGAATGCGCTGCATGTGCGACCGCCCTGCCCCACGCCGCACCATCAGGTTGAAGTCCTGCGTGGAACTCTCCTGCAGCGTGCAGTGGGTCTCCGATCCACCGTCGAAGAGAAACGGTGCATCCGCCACCGTCAAAGTATGCGCCGCGCCGTCCACATCAAGCCGAACACCGGCGCCACTGAGTACCGCAAACCAGCGCTCCACGCCATCAAAGCGGGAAAAAGGACCCTCGGCGTCAATCTGCGCCACCGACATGCGCCAGACCCAGCGTTCACAGGCGGGCCAAGCCACCAACTCCTGGGTAACACCGCCGCCATTGCGCCAGGGGCTGGTCTGCACTGCGGCCAGTCGAACCACATTCCAACTCATGGCTGAAACTTCCCTTCAAAACTGTAGCGTGACCCCGGGTAGACCAAACGAACCACACTTGCGACATGGGGGCCGCTGACCGTGCGCCGCACCATGGCCAGACAGGCTTCACCCACTGCTATGTTCAGTTGCTTGGCCTGCTCTTGCGTAGGCAGGCAGGCTTCGATGGAGTAGGTCGCCTCGGTAAGGGGAGCAACCGCGAGCAGGTGGCGCGTGGGTGTCGTCTGCGTAAAGTCAACGTTGAGGTACGTCGGCGCTGCTGCCGGGTTGACATAGCGATCCTCGTGTTGAATCGGCACTCCGTTTTCGAGATGCACCAGCACGGAATGAAACACCCGCGCGCCAGGCCGTAACCCCAAACGCTTTGCAAGTTCCGCGTTGGTCTTTTCGGCTTGCAACAGCACGACACGGGCCGCATGCAGATGCCCTCGCTCGAGCACCTCTTCCTGGATATCGCGCAGGGTCAGGTTGGAAGCAATGCGATGCAGTTCGGCGACAAACGTGCCTGAGCCCTGCACACGCGTCACCATGCCTTCGGTGGTCAATTCCCGCAGCGCACGGTTGACGGTCATGCGGCTCACCCCAAACTGCTGCATCAGGGTTGCCTCACTGGGCACAGGAGCGCCCGGCTTCCACTCGCCGCTGCTGATATGCGCCTTGATGAACGATTTGACCTGACCGTAGACCGGAAGTGACATGGGAGTCTGAAGCAAGAAACAAAGTGGATTGCGCGAGTTTAACCCGATTGACACAAGTTGTATAGACAAGTAATAATTCGCTCCACCATGAAGCCTGCAGGAGTACAACGTGTCTGATCTTTCCAACAACCGCTTTCTTGATAGCAAGGCGCGCGCCGTGCGTGCTCCCCGTGGTGTGCAACTGAGTTGCGCCAACTGGCAGATCGAAGCGGCTTACCGCATGCTGCAGAACAATCTGGACCCGGAAGTAGCCGAGAACCCCGACGAACTGGTGGTGTACGGCGGCATTGGGAAGGCGGCACGCAACTGGAGCGCGTTCGACGCGATTCTGGACACATTGCGCAAGCTAAAGCCCTATGAGACTCTGCTGGTGCAAAGTGGCAAACCGGTGGGTGTGTTTCGTACCCACGAAGGCGCGCCGCGCGTGTTGATCGCCAACTCCAATCTGGTACCCAAGTGGGCCAACTGGGAGCACTTCAACGAACTCGACCGCAAAGGCCTGATGATGTACGGCCAGATGACGGCCGGCAGCTGGATTTACATCGGCTCCCAGGGCATTGTGCAGGGCACCTACGAGACGTTCGTCGAAGCTGGGCGCCAGCATTACGGTGGCGACCTCTCTGGTCGTTGGGTGCTTACAGCAGGCTTGGGCGGCATGGGGGGCGCCCAACCCTTGGCCGCCACGTTTGCGGGTGCCTGTTCACTCACCGTCGAGTGCCAGCAGTCCAGCATCGACTTCCGTCTGCGCACCCGCTATGTGGATGAGCAGGCAGCCGACCTGGACGACGCACTGGCGCGCATAAGAAAATACACGAAAGAAAAGAAGGCTATCTCGATCGCGCTGTGCGGCAATGCAGCCGACATCGTGCCCGAGCTGGTGCGTCGCGCCCAAGCAGGTGGCCTACGCCCCGACATCGTGACCGACCAAACTTCTGCGCACGACATCATCAACGGCTACCTGCCGTCTGGCTGGACGGTTGCGCAATGGAAGGCCGCGCAAAAGGATGCAAACCAGCACGCAGCCTTGACGCAAGCCGCTGGCGCTTCATGCGCACAACATGTGCAGGCGATGCTGGCGTTCCATGCCATGGGCATTCCCACCGTGGACTACGGTAACAACCTGCGCCAGGTGGCGCAGGACTACGGCGTTGCCAATGCGTTTGATTACCCGGGCTTCGTACCTGCCTATGTGCGCCCACTGTTCTGTCGCGGGGTCGGACCTTTCCGCTGGGTGGCATTGAGTGGCGACCCCGAGGACATCCGCAAGACGGATGCCCGAATGAAGGAACTTTTTCCGGACAACGCCGGGCTGCACCGTTGGCTGGATATGGCGCAGGAACGCATTGCCTTCCAGGGTCTGCCGGCGCGCATATGCTGGATCGGGCTGGGTGAGCGGCATCTGGCTGGTCTGGCCTTTAACGAGATGGTCAAGAGCGGCGAGCTCAAGGGTCCGATCGTCATTGGACGCGACCATCTGGACAGTGGATCCGTGGCGTCACCGAACCGCGAAACTGAGGCCATGATGGATGGCAGCGATGCCGTGAGTGACTGGCCGCTGCTCAATGCTCTGCTCAACACGGCCAGCGGCGCCACCTGGGTCAGCCTGCACCATGGTGGTGGCGTTGGCATGGGCTACTCGCAGCACAGTGGTGTAGTCATCGTGGCGGACGGCACGGCAGAAGCTTCTGAAAAGCTGGGTCGAGTCCTGTTCAATGACCCGGCCACGGGAGTGATGCGGCACGCGGATGCGGGCTACGACCTGGCGCTGCAGTGTGCGCAGAGCAATCGGTTGAATCTTCCGATGCTGACTTGACCGCGGTTCCCGCCTTCGACCTAACACTCCGCTCGAGAAGAAACCATGATCATCCAACCCGGACTTCTGACACTGGCGCAGTTGCGCCAACTGCATTACTCTGCCGAGTCCATTTCACTGGACCCCACGGCCCTGCCAGGCATCCGCGCCAGCGCTGCGCTGGTGCAGCAAGCTGCCCAAGGTGGTGCCGCCGTCTATGGCGTCAACACCGGCTTTGGCAAACTGGCCAACCAGCGCATCGCGCAGAGCGACCTCGAAAAGCTCCAGATCAACCTGCTGCGCTCGCACGCTGTGGGCGTGGGCGAACCCCTGGCCGAGCGCGTGGTACGACTGATCCTGCTGACCAAGGCCGCAAGTCTGGCGCGTGGTTTCTCGGGCATTCGTGAAATTGTGATCGATCGGCTGATTGCCTTCTACAACCTCGGAATTACGCCGGTGATACCGTGTCAGGGATCGGTCGGTGCGTCTGGCGACCTGGCTCCGCTTTCGCACCTGTGCCTGCCACTGGTTGGGGAAGGCGAAGTGTTCTACCAGGGCGAACGAATGACATCCGTTGTGGCTCTGCAGCGCTGCACTTTGGAGCCCCTCAAGTTGTCTGCCAAAGAAGGATTGGCGCTCATCAATGGCACACAAGTCTCTACTTCACTTGCCATCGACGCTCTCTTTGCCACGGAGCGGCTTTTTGAGGCTGCAGTGATTGCGGGCGCCCTGACGCTGGACGCAGCACGCGGCAGTGATGGCCCGTTTGATGCACGCATCCACGCGGTGCGCGGACAACCCGGTCAGATCGACTGTGCCGCCGCCTACCGTGCACTCACCGCGCACAGTGCAATTCGCCGCTCCCACCTCGAAGGCGATGACCGGGTGCAAGATCCCTATTGCCTGCGGTGCCAACCCCAGGTGATGGGTGCATGTTTGGACCAGATGCGCTACGCCACGCAAGTGCTGCTGCGTGAAGCCAATGCTGTCACCGACAACCCTCTGGTGTTTGCTCACACAAATAGCCCGGATCTGGCGCTGGGCCGCCCCGAGCCAGATCGCGCCCCCTCGGGGGGCAGCGACCCACATGCAATGGGGGAGCGTGGGGGCCAATTGCTTTCGGGGGGCAATTTCCATGCAGAGCCGGTCGCATTGGTGGCCGATGCATTGGCTGTGGTGATTGCGGAAATCGGCGCCATCGCCGAGCGCCGGATCGCCATGCTGGTCGATACAGTTGTATCGCGCCTGCCGGCATTTCTGACCCCGGAGCCCGGACTCAACTCCGGGTTCATGATCGTGCACGTGACTGCTGCCGCCTTGGCGTCAGAAAACAAGTCGCTCGCGCATCCAGCCAGCGTCGACAGTCTTCCCACTTCCGCCAACCAGGAGGACCATGTCTCCATGGCCACCTTTGCAGCAAGACGTCTGCAAGGCATGTTGCGCAACACCGAGTACATCGTCGCCATCGAGTTGCTTGCGGCCGCCCAGGGAATCGAATTCCTGCGCCCACTCACGAGTTCAGCGGCCCTCGAAAACGTGCTGGCACTCGTGCGATCGGTATCCCCGGCCATGATGACCGATCGCAGTCTGGCAAGCGATATGGAGCAGGTGCGGGAATTGGTCGCACGGGGCCACATCGGTCTGACCGGCGAGGCGCAGATCGACGAACTCAGCGCGCTGCAACTTGGCTGAAGTTCCGACGGTGGGGCACAGAACTAACGCCGCACGACGGCGTCGCCAGGCTCAAAGTCCGCAGTGCGCAGGGTGTTCTTGCTAAGGTACTCACGCATCACATCGGCATCCACATACCCGGTATTGACAAAGCCAGGGTGATCCGCAAGTTTCGGGTAGCCATCGCCACCATTGGCATGGAAGCTGTTGAGCGCCATACGGTACATCTTGGTCGGCTCGATGGGCAAGCCACGTATGACCGCAGACTCCACATTTCCCCCGTTGATCACGAGTTTGATTCCTGCGAATTGGGCAAACGCACCGGAACCTGAAGTCATCTTGGCCGCCGCCTGCAGATAGCCCAGCAGTTCGGCCCCACTCAAGGTGACCACACCGATCGTGTTTCCCCACGGTTGCACTTTAAGAATATCCTTGTAAGTCAGCTTGCCTGCAGGCATGGACTCCCGGACTCCACCTGAGTTAACTATTCCCAGGTCTGCGTTGGCCTTGTTCATGAAGAGGCTTGCTATAAAGACACCCATGTTGGTCGGCTGTCTGCGAATACTGTCGCGCTTGCCGTCCAGCACACCGTCACTCTCGCCCACCACCGTATCGAGAGCCGCACGACCCTTGTCCTGAAAGGGCTGGAGCAGCGCCAACATCTCCGGGTTCTCCGGGATTTCCTGGGTGTAGGTTTGCTTGGCTTCCTTTCCGTCGGCGCCCTTTACGGTCATCTTCAGGTTAACAGGAAGCAAGGCATACTTGATCAACTGGAAGTTGCCGCCTTTGTATTCAAAATCGGCGCGACCAACATATTTTCCCCACTCGTGGGCCTGCACAATCCAGGTGCCGTTCTGACGATCTGGCGCACACGCAGTGCCGGGCACATACGCATCGTTGCGTCGCGACGCAGCGCCTAATTGCTCCAGCATGCATACCGGGTTCTGGCTGTGACCGCCCACAATGAGATCAATGCCGGGCACGGTGCGCGCCATCTCCACATCACCCGGCGCATTCACACCACGGGCACCATTCGTATAGTGACCCATGTGCGTTGCTGCAATCACCACATGGGCTTGGCGCTTCAATTCGGGCAACAGTGCTGCGGCCTCTTGCGCGGGCACACGAAAGTCCACTCCAGCGACCTGGGTGGAGTCCACCATCTTGCGTGTATCGTCGGTCGTCAGCCCCATCACGGCGATCTTCAATCCTCCTCGGTCGAACAGCGCATACGGCTTGAACAGTCGCTGGTTGTCCTTGTAGATATTGGCTGACAACATCGGAAAGTTGGCCCACCCAATCTGCTTTCGAAGCACCGGCAACGGCTTGTCAAACTCGTGGTTGCCGAGTGCCATTGCGTCGTAGCCCAACAGGTTCATGCCACGGAAGTCGGGTTCGGCTTCCTGGGTATCCGATTCAGGCACGCCCGTGTTTACATCGCCGCCATCCAGCAGCAACAGGTGTCCCCCTGCCCATGCGACCTCGCGGCGAACCTGATCAATAAGGGTCTTGCGGGCAGCCATGCCGTACTCACCATCACCGTTTTTCCAAAACCTTCCATGGTGGTCATTCGTATGGAGTACCGTTAGCTTGATGGGCTCTGGTGGTGGCACCAGCGTGCTTTGCGGACCACTGGCACACCCCACCAGAAGCGCCAACAGCGGCAAAACATAACTCCATCGACTCTTGAACAGGCAAGACATACAAATTCCTCAGGGTAATTGCTCGAGACGCCAACAACGCAGGAGCAAAGTTTAACCAAGCCTGAGGAAGTGCTAATCGATGTGCGAAACTCGGGCGCCTCGAACGCGACCATCCTGGACTTCTATGGTGCAGATATAGCGGGAGAATGGTGGGATTCCGGTGAATCCGATCTGCACCCTTTCGCTTGAAATGCGGCGAAGCTGCCGCTCCCCGGTAGACGCAGCGTCAGTGGCTAAAGGTGCGACCGGTGAGCCCTCAAGCGCCCGGCCACAAAATGCCTGCGCTCCTTCCCGGGCAGCAACTTCAAGGTACGCACACAGCCCCGTCACACCAGCGACGATCGCTGCTAATGCGGCAAGCCGACGTTTACGGGTAGCCACGTGCGCTGATCCTACCCATTGTGGGTCAACTGCCGTGCGGATCGACGTCGAACGTCACTTGACAATGAAAACTTTGTGCTTTTCGAGAATCTTTCGGAACTCCGGGTGCTTGCGCAGGTTGTTCAGGTCCTGGTCAAGGCGCAACGCATCGTAGTCTGTGAAACCTTTGGTCAGGGCTGCGTCAATCTCGTCAAGTGCCAGATCAACGTTCCCGTTAAGCGAATGCAGACTGGCGTAGTTGTAGCGTACCGACGCGCTGTCCGGTGCCAGTTCTTTTGCTTTGCGCAGATCGTCTTCAGCCTTGTTGAATTTCTTTAGCTGCATGTAAGTCACGGCGCGGCTCGAATAGGCCTCCGCATACTTTGGATCCTTTTGTATAGCCATGGAGAACTCACGCAGGGCGTTGTCGATGTTCTCGGCACGGACCGTCGCATCCCGCGCGTTCTTTGCCATGCTGATGTAGGAAAACGCCTGCGTGGAGTGAGCTCGCACTTCCAGGCTTGGTTCGTGCTTTGCTGGTGCGGCAGGCTCTGGTGCCGCAACAGGTACCGGTGCAGTCGGAACTGCAACGGCCGCCACAGAAGCCTGGGGCGCCGGTGCAGCCGGCGGTGCTGCCACAACAGGCTCTGCTGGTTTGGAAAGTCCCGGGACTTTGTCACAACCGGACACCAGGGCGAGGGCACCAGACATTGCAAGAAGCAAAGTAGACGTTTTCAAAGTGTGTTGCATATTTTCCTCTTTGGTGTTTATCGGGGTCTGCCCTGCGCCAGTCGCATGTCCCAATTGGGCAATGTCGCCATAGCCTGTGGGTTTTGATCAATGTCTCTGCCTTTTTCTTCCTTGACCCGGTTGACTACACGGGGCTTGGCATAGTTGAAAGCCTGCTGAACTGAGCCACCATATCGGTTCAGTCCATCAATGAAGTAGTAAGTGAAAATGCTATTGCGCAATTTTTCGGATTCCCACGACTGCTCACCTGAACCACTGGCACCGATCAGTACCTTCCCATAAGGCTCAGCACTCTCACCAATGATGGATTTGGCAACCGGCTCCCGGGCAGGCGCCTGCTCTAGCACCAGGTCCTTGGAACCTGTCAAAACTCTGCGACTGTAATCCTGACTAATTCCATAGCCCTCGTTGTCATCGGCCCCAAGGGACTTGCCGCCGGGCGGAAGGAATCCTGGTACAGCGCGATACGCCCCGTTGCTGTAGCAGGTGTCCAGAATCATGACCACCCGCTTGGCGCGAATCCCACCGACAAATTGCTGCAGCATTTCTTCGGTAATGGACGTGTGCCAGATCCGCTCACGAGGCTTGGTCTCCGTGTCGTGGGTCACGATATTGACAGCTCCCTTCTTGTCTGGCGGGCTGCCGTGGCTACTCATGTACACCGTGACTAAGTCGTCTTCCTCGGCAAGATTGCGCACCCGGTCCATGGCGGCAGCAATATTGGCTCGGGTCGCGTGTTCATTACTCAGAAAGGTCACATTCTCCGGTCGAAACTGACCTCGACCGGAATCCGTCAGGAATTGGTAAAAGGTCAGTGCGTCCCGTTCGGCGTACTCCAAGGTCTGGATGCCAAACCGGAAGCGACCGACCCCGACCACCAATGCATAACGGTTGCGAATGGGGCCCGGCGCTGCGCCATTACGCACCTGTGGCTGCAAAACACTGGCGCGAGCGAAGAGGTTGCCAAGCTTCTTTTCCCAAGTCTTGACTCGAATATTCTCCGGGGTAACCGGCGACACCCACTTCACACCCACAATGACCTGCGCCGTTGAAAAAGCCCGATCGACTTCAGGCTCATCGGCATACTCTCCCTTGAGTTCGACTCTACCAAAGGAATCTAACTCGACCCTGCCCGCATGGATACCGTCTCGCGCTAGCGCCGAACTAATGATTTGCAAATGCTGCGCCGTAACCGGCGAAGGTTCACGTTGTGCGCGGGCCTGCAGACCAAGCCACAGCGCCATAAGCACGAGCGCAAGCCGTGCACAGCCCATAGATCGGTTCAGCGGGAACACACAAGCCTCACGACTTCTTGATGATTATTTCCTGCGCCGCCTCGTGTTCACGGCCCAAGGCGCTCACCTTGAAAGTCACCCGGTAACGTCCTTCTGCAACCTCATTGGGCATGCTGGTTTGCCCTTCGGATCGCCGACTTCCCAGGGCTGCCGTCAGCGGCGTCGTCTCAGCTCCGAGTTCTTTCCACTTGCTGTCCTTCGGGTCAAAGAAATGCACAGTGCGTGTTTCAACGACCTTAATCTCCTTGTGCGCGGTTGCTGACATGACGTAATAATTACCGCTCAGCTTGAACGAACCACCAGGGTTGACCTGGTTCGGAGCGATGGTGAAACTCTGAATCCGGACTTCGTCACCACGGCCAGCGGAGTAGCCAACTGAGGCCGCAGTCTGCTTGGCATCTGCCACCGGGAAGCTATTGGTGTCGGAGTAGTACTTCAAACACTTGCCCCACGCATAGCTATGCGCTAGAGCGCCCCCTACAATGGCACCCGTCACCGCACCTTGCGCGCGGTCTTCTTTACTGGACACCAACATGCCCAACAGCGCCCCGCCAATCGATCCACCAACTACGTACTGATTGACACAACTCTTTTGAGCGCTGGCACGCTCCTGATCGTTTAACTGGGTCCCTGGTTGGGGCAAGGTAACACAGGCCACCAGTGCGATTGGCAGCAACGTAGTACCCAGCTTACGACAACTACAAAGTTTCATGGGAGCGCCTCCTCAGGCCTAAACCTATCTGCTCGACAGCCGCCAGCGATGCCTCTACAGAGTTCGCCAAAGGCCATTTAACGGTGTTTGAGCTTTATTTCAAGCGTCAGAATTCCGCCGCTGGCCACCGCTGATGTCGGCACCATGCCGTAGTTCTGTCCGTCGGCCGTGGACTCCATGATCAAGTCCTTGGCGCCTCCACTCACGGCCTTAAAGCCCTGACGTGGGGACACGACCGCAAAACTACTTTCCATGCTGTCTTCCACCATCAGGTCCTTGGCGCCCCTGGCCTTGAGGCTCTTTGCGCCCTCCAACGAGGCAACCATGGTGGCGCTCGCCTGATCAGCTGGCATGGGCGTGTAGGAACCATAGTTAGCAGGCGGGTCCGGCATTGGCGGCGGCGGCATCGACTCACTGGGCATTGCGGGTGGCGGCGTGTAGGACGCAGACGACTGGCTGGAATAGCCTGGCTGGTATTGCGGTGGTGCCGGCGCTGCCGCGGGCGCCGTGACCGGAGCCGAAACCAATTGCCGGCCAGCCCCTGGGCCAACGAACGGGCTTGGCTCATTGGATAACATGATCAGCAGATTTTCAGTGCCGGGATTGTTGTCAAAGCGCAGGTTGCTATTGGGCGGGATCTGGGTTAGCTTGTGAGCATCAACGTACTCGCTAAACAGGACGTTCATCCTGCCTGATGTTCCGATGTTGGCAACTGTCAAGTAGCCAGGCCTGTTGGTGCTCGCCAAAACTTTGACTCGCTCACCGGATCGAAACACCCGGTTTTTCGATACGGGACGCATCTGCCCGTCATCTTCGATGGCAAGAATCTGGTACGAAATGCCAACGTATTTGCTCGCGGCTGGTTCTACGGCAACGGGTGCCGGGCTTGGCGCATTCACTGACATGCCAATCGTTGCGCCTCCGGAACCGCTATCAAAAATGGCCTTGGCACCTGTAGGACCAGCGAGAGCGGCAAAAGAAAATGCCACCATGACCCCAGCAAAGAGTACCGATCTAGCCCCCAAATTTCCTGAAACTCGCATGACACAACTCCTCATGGTTCTAGAGAATGTGGACGATCACAAAAACATTATTGCGAGCAGAAGGCGTGCCGGTATGATCTAAATCAACGAACTGATGGATCGAGTGTTTCGGAGAATCGGTGGGTGACGAGGCGAGCCGAGGCGAAGCAACTTATCGCGCAACCGAAGCAGAATGAAGTGACGTCCGTGACTTGATCTTCGTCGATGGCCTTCCGCGTGCGAACGATATGCGTGTTCAGCGACGGTTCTGATGCAGCAAGTTGGCCACCAGCCAACGCGTAACGCAGGAAGCCAGTAGAACCAGGGTGAATCGGCTAGGGTTGTCCGGTCTGCGTGCCTTCTATACCGCTGCTGCAAAGCTGCCATGCCATCGCGGACCCTTGGCAGCATCACTTCGCGATGCGTGGCACAGACT
>CAJBVC010000122.1 GCA_903958915.1 uncultured beta proteobacterium | reverse complement strand
GCGTTCAATTCAGCGCCGCAGCCGACGAAGATTTAGAGAGGCTTTTTGATTTCATTCTTCAGCGTGAACTCGAAAGTGCAACTGGCGATCTGGACATTCCCGAGCGTGCGCTACAGGCCATCAAGGACGGAATACGGTTTTTGAGGTCATCGCCATTTGCCTGTCGCAAGGTCGGAGCGAGTCCCTTCATCCGTGAACTCGTGATCACTTTTGGAAGCACAGGCTATGTGGCACTGTATGAAATCGTCGATGACAGTACCGTCATCGTCGGTGCCATTCGTCACCAGCTGGAAGATGACTACCACTGAGTGACCGAATCTTTGAAGCCTTGACACGCAAAACCCGCTGCTGGCCAAGACGCGGCCTCGGCGAAGCCAGTGAAGGCATATGTGGCCAAGGTCATTTCTTTTGCGAAGGCTGCAGTTGCAGAAATCTCTCGCGTACGGCCCCCGCCTCAAATCCTGTCAAGCCAACATCACTACAGCAAAAGACTGTGTGCGCCGCCATGTGCTCAGGCCAGAGCAGGACGTCAGGCCCTCGGACCTCCGAGTCCAGAACAACCCATTGATCGTGCTGATCGGAATGGTGACGCAGCCAGGCTTCAATCTGGTCGGATCGGCGTACGGCTCCAAGACCTCGATCGAGTTCCCACCGCGCATGTAAATTGCTGGCCACAAACCCCAGGCCGGACAGGCGCAGAGCATTGAGCATCGTCGCCTTGTCCATAAAGCCCGCCCAGTCGGTTGTTAGACAGTACAGTGTTTGAAACTGGTCATGCAGAGACTTCAGTTGCCGCACCGGTTCCGGCGCAAAGAGGCGCTGCCAAAGATCGTGGTGGTCGCCCCATCGAGAGTCGCCACGTGCGATCGCGCTGACGGTCTCAGCCACCAAGGCCTTTTTCGTGGAGCCACCCAAGACGAGGACGCCTTCGAGTTCCAAGAAAAGCAGCGGGGCAGGGGATTTCACGCAAAGGCTTTCATTTCCCTCCCAGCATAGAGCCCTTGCGGTGCGCCCTTATGCAATGTCCTTCAATACGCGACTTTAAAGGTCGGAGAATCGGGCGCACGGGTTTCGCGCCGGTCGTAAACGCGCGTGGATTGATATTGGCGTGGCCCAGCCATTCCTGGACCTTCGCAATGTCGGCCTGGTTTTCCAAGGCGCAGGTGGCGGCGGTGGCCGTGAAGTGTAGTAATACTGACACAAACGTAGATTCTCGGATTCCCATATAAATCAATGCTTCAGCGCACCCGCGTGAAATTTAAGTGCCACTATCACTACTATTTTCGAAGTAGTAATGTTGCCACTAACAACCTTGGTGTACTAATATTGCCACTTGCGTCGGAGAGTGAAGACGCACTGTTGAGAGCTTATCCTGGCGACCAGCATCCTATACCTGCCAAATTTGCCCGACCTTCAGTGGAGAAAGTCGCTCGTTTCGCCTTTTCGAGGGGATGGGCGCATTTAGCCTATGCCGACGGTACATTTTGGTGGCGGCTCGCCCAGGAATCACGCTGTAGCGAGAATCCTGAGGGCTTTTATGTGGTTTGGTGGCTGCTCAAGGGTGCGATACTGGCCTTGAGGCGGTTGAATGGCTTATCCGTTGGCACTTTGTTTTCTGTGTTGCATACTTTGTGCCATGCCCCACCTAGAACTTCCCTACCTGAGCGCCGCCAAGGCTCCACTGACCCGCGAGGTTACCGTCGTCAACGAATGGGGCGAATCCGTCAGCAGCACCATCCCCTGCGAGCGCGCGCTCACCGTGTACGTGGACAAGCGCGAGCTGGTCACGCTCATGACCCTGGGCGGACACGCGGAGTTGCTGGTGCTGGGTTTTTTGCGCAACCAGCGCCTGGTCCACTCGGTGCACGACATCGCGTCCATCACCGTCGACTGGGAGGTGGGCGCCGCCACCGTCAAGACGCACAAGGGCATTGAACATGTCGAGGAGCGCACCGCCAAGCGCGTCGTCACCACGGGGTGCGGCCAGGGCAGTGTGTTTGGTGGTCTGATGGACGATGTGGGGCGCATCGTGCTGCCGCAGGCCACCCTCATGCAATCCCAACTCTATGGCATCGTCAACGCCATTCGCGTGCAGGACAGCCTCTACAAAGCAGCAGGATCGGTGCACGGCTGCGCGCTGTTTCGCGGCGAGGAGATGCTGGTCTTCATTGAAGACGTGGGCCGGCACAACGCCATCGACACGATTGCGGGGTGGATGTGGATGCAAGAGGGTGATGCCCCCACGCTCGACACTGCGTGTGGCATGTCGGGCGCGGACAAGGTGTTTTACACGACCGGTCGGCTGACCAGTGAAATGGTCATCAAGGCGGCGCAAATGGGGGTTCCCCTCGTCGTGTCGCGCAGCGGCATCACCGAGATGGGGCTGGAAGTGGCCCAGTGGGTCGGCCTGTGCGCCATTGGCCGGGCCACGCACAAGCGCTTCTTGTGCTACAGCGCCTGTGAGCGCCTGCAGCTGCAGCCCGAACTGGCAGGCGCCAAGTTGCTCGCCGTGGCTTGAGTTCGGGGCGTGCAGCAGACCGGTGGTCCGCTCGGAAATCCGGAACACGGGTTTTGGGTTTCAATAACGACTGGGTGATACGTGCTATTATATACATAGCTTGGTATGTATATATGATACGGGGGCTACAGTCGTTTTTGATAAGTAGAATGCGAGATAAGCCCCAAAACGGGGTCAATAAACCCCATTTCGAGTACATAGATCACTGGTAGCCATGGGTATGGCTACCATTGCCACACAGTGCTCAGAACTGAAGTAGGATGGTTCAAGGAATTGAACTGCGTTACCTCCGGCATTGGATTTCGCCAGATTCCCGACCATGAATGGAACACGATCGACATCAACTGTGAAGAGATCTTTATTACGGTATGCCGAATTTGTGATCTCCGCAAATGTCGGGATTGATCCGACGTTCAAACTGAAATCAGAATTCATCCTCATACAGCACACCGCCAGTTCACTCATTGAGCGCTTGCTACACCAGATCTACCCCGAAACAAACAGCGTGTAGGAATTGGCCTGCCCAAGCGCAGCCTGGAAGGCCCACCGGTAAGATTCGTGCAAAATCGGCCACTGGGATCAATTCCTATAGCGGGAGGGTTGTGCAAGTCGGCATCGATTCTGGCTGTAGGTCAGTCGGATATGCTCATCGCACCCGTTGCCAGCACCCATCTGGCCGAACCGAACGAGCCGCAAACAAGGAGAGTCATGTGAACGCCGCCCACTTCGAATGCGACAAGCTGATCCGCTTTCACCACTGCGACCCCGCTGGAATCGTTTTCTATCCCCAATACTTTGTTCTTTTCAATGAGCTGGTGGAGGACTGGTTCAATGAGGGCCTGGACATTGACTTTGCCCGTTTCCATGTGGAAAGCGGCATGGGGGTGCCAATGGGCAGCATCGAATGCCGGTTTCTGTCACCCAGTAAGGTCGGCGAGATCTTGCGCCTGTCGCTATCCATCAAGCGTATCGGTAAAAGCTCGCTGGTCCTGCATGTGCGCGGCCAATCGGCTGGAGAGATGCGCGTCGAGGCCACCCTGACGCTGATACTGGCGTCCTTGAAGACATGGCGATCGGTTGCGTTTTCCGGCGAGCTGCGAGAAAAACTCGAAAAATACCTGGAGAGCTGAGTATCGACGCACTCAGCCATTCACAACCGCAGACAAAAATATGCATCATCAACAAAACTTTTAGGACGGTCAGTTTTCGGCTGGCGGCAACAAACTTTGGCCAAAAAATACTTTAGATTCAACTAGCTTCATCGTTATATGCACTGTGCATATCAACTGGTCTTGATCATCTTGAACATCAATTTTCCATACATGGGTAGACGTTCCGATCTCAACTGGACGGGCAGTTCCGGTGATCCATCCATTTG
>CAJBVC010000121.1 GCA_903958915.1 uncultured beta proteobacterium | reverse complement strand
TGACACTGCTGATTTCGGATGTGCCCGGCGATGCCCCTTTCAATATCGCATCCGGCCCTACGGTCGCAGATACCACTACCTGCGCCAATGCGCTGACCATCGCCCGACGCTACGGCATTGATCTCCCGACATCGGTACGGGAGACATTGCAAAGTGGGGTGGGCGAGTCGGTCAAGCCGGGTGACCCCCGGCTGACGCGCAGCGATGTGAGGATGATTGCCACGCCCCAGATGGCACTGGAAGCCGCTGCGGAGGTGGCCCGGACGTCCGGGTGGGCGACCCACATCCTGAGTGACGCGATTGAAGGTGAGGCTCGCGATGTGGGCAAGGTACTCGCTGGGCTGGCGTTGCAGGTCGCGCAACGCCACCAGCCATTCACACCCCCTTGCGTGCTGCTATCGGGCGGCGAGACGACCGTCACCGTGCGCGGTCAGGGACGGGGTGGTCGCAACGTGGAATTTCTGCTGGCGCTGGGCATCGCCGTGAATGGCCATGCCCACATTCACGCCTTGGCGGGTGATACCGATGGGGTGGACGGTCAGGAAGAAGTTGCGGGGGCGACACTGCGACCAGACTCGCTGGAGCGGGCGTGGTCGCTCGGGCTCGTACCCCAGGAAATGCTGTCCAACAACGATGGGCACAGGTTTTTCGAGGTGCTGGGGGATGCCGTGGTCACCGGCCCCACCCATACCAACGTCAACGATTTCCGCGCAATCTTGATTGAATCGCCAAGCTAAAGAACGTGTAGGTCGCGCCCGAGCAGCGTTTGCCGGGCCAGCCAAAAGCACAAGGCGCCTACCACCAGTGCGATCAAGGCGGCACTGACTTGTGCCAGACCGATTGATCCTGTGGCGAAGATGCTCCATCCGAGGAACAAGGACAGGACTCCGGCAAAGCAGACCATCAATACAAACAAAGGCTTGACGGACCTGGTCATCCGGTTCCAGCCAGCTTCCAGGATTTGTCCGAGGGCTTCGCTACGTTGACGCCGGGCCAACGCAATGCGCGCCTGAATGTTGTTTCTGTTAAGTTCCATGGTGCACTTCTTTCTTTGCTGTGACTTGAACGCTCTTCTGGAGAGCACAGTGCTACGATAGTCTTTGTCTTGCAGCGCAGCAAACGATCAATTCTCAGCCAACACATTCAATTCTTTCATCCATGACGTACCGTCTGCCTCCACTGCATGCGCTGCGCGCGTTTGAAGCGGCCGCTCGCCACCTGAGTTTCAAGAATGCTGCTGTCGAGCTATCGGTCACCCCAACAGCCGTCAGCCACCAGATCAAGTTGCTGGAAGATTTCCTGGGACTCGCGCTGTTTCGCCGTCTGACGCGCGCGCTGGAGTTGACGCCACAAGGCGCGGCCATGCTGCCGAAGGTGCGCGAGGGGCTCGAGTGTTTTGCAGCTGCGGTGGAAAAGTCCCGTACCCATGCCAATGCCGGGCGGTTGGTCGTGGTGCTGCCGCCCTCGTTTGCGACACGCTGGCTGGTGCCGCGGCTGCGACGCTTTGCGCTAAAGGAACCAGCACTGAACCTGCAGGTGATTCGGTCGCTGAATGCCATAGACAGTGATTCGGCTGCGCCCTCCTTTGTCTTCGACGCCGTCGATTTGCGCGAGGAAGACTCCCTGGTAGTGATTCGTTTTGGCACCGGCACCTACCCGGGTCACCACGTGGACCGGATGTTTGGCTCCGATTACATTGCGGTCTGCAACCCCAAGCTGCTGGCATCTGACCCGCCATTGCGCACGCCAGAGGACATGCGCTTTCAGGTTCTGCTGCATGACGACGCCATGGCCAACGAGCGGGCCGGCCCCCGTTGGGAAGAGTGGTTGCGCATTGCCGATGTGAGCGGCATCGACCCTACCGCCGGCCCGCACTTCAGTGATTCAGGGCTGGTGTATGTCGCCGCACTGGATGGGCTTGGCGTCGCGCTGGCGTCCCGGCCACTCGTGGCCAATGCCATTGCGCAGGGTCGATTGGTGTCCCCTTTCGACATCGCCGTAGGCCAGCACTTTGCGTATTACTTCGTCACTCCGGAGGCCACCTCGGGTCGGCCCGCGGTGCAAGCCTTTCGCAGCTGGCTTCTGGAAGAGTCGCAATCGGAAGCCACCCGACGCACCCTTTGAAAGTGTCCTTGAATGCCTCACACACCAGGTTCCGCACTGCACGCCTTCTTTGACGAGCACGGAGTTCGTGACGTCGAATGCATCTTCCCCGACATGGCAGGCTACCCGCGTGGCAAGCTGATGCCAGCGCGTAACTTTGCCTTTGGCGGCGAATTGCGCATTGCCCAGGCGATTCCGATGCAATGCATTACGGGTGACTACTCCTACGACCCGATCTTCCCGGACTCCGACCCCGATGTGCGCCTGGTACCTGACTACAGCACCCTCAAGATGTCCCCATGGTCCAGCGTGCCGCGGGCTTTTGCGATCCATGACTGTGTCGAACTCGATGGGCAGCCCTGCCCGTTTGCAGCGCGTTCATTGCTCAAATCGGTGGTGGCGCGCTATGCCGCGCAGGGATTGCAACCCGTCGTAGCACCGGAGATCGAGTTTTACCTGACTGCCCCCAATCCCGACCCGACCATTGCTTTTTCAGCCCCCACCACGCGCGGCGGGCGTGGCGAGGTGGGCCAGTCGGCTTTCAGCATGAATATGCTCAATGAGTTGGCGCCGTTCTGGAACGCGCTGCGCGTCGCGCTGGACGGTTTGGGGGTCCAGGCCGATACCTGGATCCATGAGGTAGGTACCACGCAGTATGAAATTAACCTGCTTCACGGTGATCCGGTACAGGTCGCAGACCAGGCCTTCCTGTTCAAGTACGCAGCGAAAGAAATTGCCATTGAGCACGGACTCAACGCGGTGTTCATGGCCAAACCGATTGCGCTCGACCAGGGCAGCTCGATGCACCTGCACCAAAGCGTGGTGGATGCCGGCGGTCGCAACATCTTCAGTACGGAGGAGGGCACTGAATCGGCGGCTTTTGGACACTTTATCGGGGGTCTGCAAACCTACGTGCCCGACATGATGCTGCTCTTTGCACCCTATGTAAATTCTTACCGGCGCTACGTCTCCAACAGCCAGGCTCCGGTCAATCTGGAATGGGGTTACGACAACCGCACCACCGGCCTGCGCATTCCACACAGTGGTGCTGCGGCCCGCCGTGTAGAAAACCGCATTGCTGGTGCCGATGCCAACCCCTATCTCGTGCTCGCCGCTTCGCTAGCCGCAGGGCTCGCCGGCATGGACGAGAAGCTTAGCCCCACCGTGGCATTGCCGCCCGGCGCCAACAGCAACGAGCAGGGACATACACTGGCGCGCAGCTTCCTGCCGGCACACCACCAGATGGCCAACAGCGTTGCCGCCCGCAAACTCCTGGGTGACGCCTTTGTCACCGGATTTTGTGCTGCCAAGTCGGTCGAGTATGACAACTACCTCAATGAGGTGAGCGCTTGGGAGCGTCGATATCTAGGTCCGCAGGTCTGACGCTCGCAAACTACAATCCAAAGCCGATTACCACGCCGCGTGGCCTAGCGCATGGGCGCAGACCTCGAAACAATGAGGACGTTCCATGACCGATCCCACAGCACTGATCCCCAAAGGACCAGTCTCCAGCTCCGCCGAAAAGCAGGCCCAGCTTCGCACGGCCGCACTGGAATACCACGAGTTTCCGACACCCGGAAAAATCGCCATCACGGCTACCAAACAGCTTGTCAACCAACACGATCTGGCCCTTGCTTACTCACCTGGGGTCGCAGCGCCATGCGAAGAGATCGTGAAGGACCCTAACAACGCCTTCAAGTACACCAGTCGGGGCAACCTCGTGGCCGTGATCACCAACGGAACGGCTGTGCTGGGCCTGGGTGACATCGGACCCCTGGCGGCCAAGCCTGTCATGGAAGGCAAAGGGGTGCTCTTCAAGAAATTCGCGGGTATCGACGTTTTCGACATCGAGATCAACGAAAAACACGATCTGGACAAGCTGGTTGAGATCATTGCCTCGCTGGAGCCAACATTCGGCGGCATCAATCTGGAAGACATCAAGGCCCCGGATTGTTTTTACGTCGAACGCAAGTTGCGCGACCGCATGAAGATCCCGGTCTTCCACGACGACCAGCACGGCACCGCCATTGTGGTGGGAGCCGCCATCCTGAACGGACTGAAAGTCGTCGGCAAGGACCCCAAGGCAGTCAAGCTGGTGACTTCTGGCGCAGGTGCCGCCGCTTTGGCGTGCCTGGGTTTGCTGGTCAAACTGGGCATCCCACGGGAAAACATTACCGCCACCGACCTGGCTGGCGTGGTGTACCAGGGTCGCACGGAACTGATGGACGACGACAAAGCGGTGTTTGCCCAAAATACCGCCGCCCGCACGCTGCGCGAAGCTATTGTGGGCGCCGATATATTCCTCGGGCTGTCGGCAGGGGGGGTGCTCAAGCCCGACATGGTGGCCAGCATGGCTGCCAGGCCGCTCATTTTTGCACTGGCCAACCCGACACCAGAAATACTGCCAGAAGAAGTGAAGAGTGTGCGCGACGACGCTGTCATGGCTACCGGGCGCACGGACTATCCCAACCAGGTCAACAATGTCCTGTGCTTTCCGTACATCTTCCGCGGTGCGCTGGATGCGGGTGCATCAACCATCACACTGGAAATGGAAATTGCGGCGGTGCATGCCATCGCCGAACTGGCGCAAGCTGAACAAAGTGAAGTTGTAGCGGCCGCCTACGTGGGGGAGCAACTCGCCTTCGGGCCTGAGTACCTGATACCCAAGCCCTTCGATCCGCGACTGATGATGAAGATTGCGCCGGCGGTGGCCAAGGCGGCAGCGGACAGTGGCGTGGCATTGCGCCCTATCGCAGACATGGATGCCTACCGCGACAAGCTGCAGAGTTTTGTATATGCGTCGGGCACAACGATGAAGCCCATCTTCACAGCGGCCAAGAAAGCGTTGAAAAAGCGCGTGGCCTACGCAGAAGGTGAAGACGAGCGGGTGCTGCGGGCAGCGCAGATTGTGGTCGACGAACGATTGGCCCTGCCTACCTTGATCGGTCGCCCGAGCGTCATTGCAGAGCGCATTCGGGAGTTCGGATTGCGGCTTGAAGAAAACCGCGATTACAGCGTTGTCAATGTCGAACACGACCACCGCTACCGCGATTTCTGGCAAACCTACCATCGGATGACAGAGCGCAAGGGCATTACGGAACAGGTTGCCAAGATCGAGATGCGACGCCGCTTGACCCTGATTGGTGCCATGCTGCTGCACAAGGGTGATGTCGATGGTTTGATTTGCGGAACCTGGGGCACCACCGCACTTCATCTGCAATACATTGACCAGGTGGTCGGCAAACGCAGGGTCGTTGGCGCGCAGGACGACGTTCAGATCTATGCATGCATGAATGGCCTGATGCTGCCGGGGCGTCAGATATTTCTGGTCGACACACACGTCAACTACGATCCCAGTGCGCGTGAGCTGGCCAAAATCACCGTCATGGCGGCGGAAGAAATGCGCCGGTTCGGCTTCAAACCCAAAGTCGCTTTGCTCAGCCATTCCAACTTTGGCACCAGCAATGAGCCCAGTGCGCTGAAAATGCGCCAGACGCTGGCGCTGTTGCAACAGCAGGCGCCGTGGTTGGAGGTCGATGGTGAAATGCACGGCGATCTCGCGCTCGACGGCGCCGCGCGCCGCAAGCTGATGCCGCACAGCACGCTGCAGGGGGACGCGAACCTGTTGGTGCTGCCCAACATCGACGCAGCCAACATCGCCTACAACCTGCTCAAGACCGCCGCAGGTGGAAACATAGCGATCGGGCCGGTACTTCTGGGTGCTGCAAAGCCCGTGCACGTGCTCACTGCCAGCACCACGGTGCGTCGCATTGTAAATATGACTGCATTGACCGTGGCGGATGCGAACTCCACCCGATAACGGTTTCCCGGAAAGTTAGCACACACAAACATAAAATCTACCAACGTTGGCCTTGCTTATTTTTTAAGCAAGGCCTTGCTTTTTTGTGCCGCATGCGCCACACTACGCCCCTTGATTGCTCGGGTATACCCGTGGTGGCTGGGGAGATCGGTAGATGCGCAGTGGCATTGTTAAGTTAGTACTTACTGGCTTGTTACTCGCAGGAGTTTGGTCAGGTGTTCAGGCCCGTCAAGGGGCTGCGCTGGAATCGGGTGCCAGTATTGCGTTGGGCAGTTTACCGGCGCAGGGCCTTGAGACCTACCAGCGGATACACCAGGGTGGTCCGTTCCCGTACGAGAAAGATGGTGTGGTGTTTGGCAACCGGGAGCGGCTACTGCCGTCCCAAAAGCGCGGCTACTACCGCGAGTACACCGTCAAGACGCCGGGAGCCAGGAACCGCGGAGCACGCCGCATTGTGTGCGGTGGGCCGGTCACGACGCCAGATGCCTGTTTTTATACGGCCGATCACTATGCGAGTTTTCGCAAGATCGTTCCGTAGTTTGGATTTTTGAACCTTAAGAAAGTGAATCGGGGATGGATATGCCACTTCGAACCGTTAGAAACAATATCGTTCAATCGATACGCGCCTTCAGGGTGCCAGATCTTCAGGAAGCCGCCCAAGGTTTGGGGCACCACTTCCTGTATGCCAACCTGGCCAATGCGCAAAGCAAACAGGACGTGCTGGACATGATTGGCCAGCAGTTCATGCTGCCTGCCCATGTTGGCAAGAACTTTGACGCGCTGTACGACAGCCTGACCGACCCGGTCCACAAATCAGGTCCGCAGCCAGGATTTATTGCCGTCCTCGAACACATTCCTGCCAACGCCAAGTTCGACAAGGAAGCCCGCGAGCAGTTGCTCGACATATTCCGCGACACGGCCGACTATTGGGGAGACCGGAAGATACCATTCCGATGCTTCTATTCTTTTCTGTAGCCCGTTCTGCATCCACCAGCCAAGCAGAACGGGCGAACGAGGCAAATAGCACATTGACGGGTACCGAAGCGCAAGCGATTGGCGACCTCTTGACGGAAAGCGGCGAGAAAATGCCGACCGACAAGTTACTCGATGTGTCTCCATTGGCACTGCGCATGAGCAGTCCATTCAACGCGGGATATTGGCTAGCCGCAGCTTGAGCCCCCACGCTCGCCCGCTACGCGTGTCTCTCTGCCCCCCGAGGGGGCTAATTCTCCTTGG
>CAJBVC010000120.1 GCA_903958915.1 uncultured beta proteobacterium | reverse complement strand
TCCGACCACCCGGGTTTGCTTGGCGATGTGAGCGATGCCTTGACGGCCTTTTACACCGCAACGGTTGAATTGGGGGTGGCCAGTCAGGTGACTGCCTTCACTGCTTCCGACTTCGGGCGCACGCTGTCGTCGAATGGCGATGGCTCGGACCACGGCTGGGGCAGCCACCACTTTATCGTGGGCGGGGCAGTGAAGGGTAAAGCGTTTTACGGCGTTGCGCCACCGGTGAGTGTGGGCAATACCAGTACACCCGAGGACCAGTGGCATGTGGGCCAGGGGCGCCTGCTGCCCAGCACTTCGGTGGACCAGTATGCGGCCACCCTGGCGCGTTGGTTCGGCGTGGCAGACGCCGAGTTGAACGGCATCCTGCCGAATCTAAGACACTTTGGAGTCGCTGCGGGTCGAGCCGACTACCCTACCAACATCGGCTTTATGGCGTGAATGTGAAACCGTTGGCCTGGCGGCATCGCTGGATGTCACAGGCTGTGGGCAGGGCGGCGCGGTACTCGGTGTAGCGGGTCAACTCTGCGGGATCGCGCACCATGCATCGCTCGCCCTTGCCGTTGTGGTAACTGGATGTGACATCCACACAGCGGCGCGAGTGCGACATCAATCCAAACAGGTGCCCCATTTCGTGCGAAATGACCATCTGCAGGGTTTCTCTGGCGTCATGTGCTGGGTTGCGGGTACGCAGCAACTGAAACGCAGCGGGACCGAGCACCAGCCACCGCAATCCGAAATGGGCCAGGCCGAAATTGCCTGCCGCATCGGCATCACTCCAGCGAATGGTGACTGCTCCTGGCGCAACACCCGTCGTGCCAGAGCTGCGCCCCACCTGCGCTGGAACGCCGCAACGAGCCCAAGAATTTGCGGCGCGCTGAACGGCAGCGAATACTTCGCCTTCGGAAAACCAGGTCGGTGCAGCACGATGGTCGTACACCAGCACCACCGGATTGCTGACGGCCGCACGGTCACGGCCATCGCCCCAACTCATCATCTCGCCGGCAAGACACTGCGCTATCTCTTCCTCGCGTGTCGACGCCAGCGATTCCCGGGGCTGTAGCAGGTACAGCAGCAGGGTGCAGAGGATGAAAAATGGCCTGGCATTGAACATGCCAGGCACAGGGTTAGATGGCCGCGTCACTCTTTGCTGCGTCAACGATTGCCTGAAGGTCGCCCAGGGCGCTGAACACTGTCGAAAAACTGCCACCCAACGCGCGTTGGACGCAGTCAGGTAAGTCGTTTGTGGACACCGCGGATTCGTTTGGCAGCAACGCCTTGCTGATGAGGTTGGCAGCATAAAGCGATGCCACAAGATGGCTTGACGCAGATTCGGGCGCGTACTGCAGGCGAATGGCCGTGACCAACGTCTCCTTGAAGCCCCAGTGTTCCAGAAGTCCGGCGCAAATTTGCTCGTGGTTCATCCCGGCGATGGATTGCAAATTCATGTGCAGCGCAGACCCTTCCCACAGTGCAGTGTCCATCGCCTGTCGAAACCGGCTGGGCTTGTACTGGGAGATCATGACCTTGCCAAAATCGTGCAGCAGTCCTGCAATGTAATAGTCCTGAGAATCGGCGTCGGGCCGCTGCGCCGCCAGCAATCTTGCAACTGCCGCCGTGGTGAGCGAGTGCAGCAGATACCGCTTCGCATCGAACCCACCCACGTTCTTGGCAGGAAGTATTCCGGCGTCCGCAATACCCAAGGCCAGATTCTTGATGGTATTGAAGCCCAGGATGGCAACGGCCTGATTCACCGACGTGATGTTCTTCCCGTATCCGTACTGGGCAGAGTTAACTACTTTGAGCACCTTGATCATGACGACGGGGTCGGTCTCGATGACGTGCACCATATCCCGTGGCGCGCAATGCATCTCTTTGGACAGGGCCACAATGCGCTGCACGGTAGGGCCGAAAGCGGGCAGTGCATCGACCCACGCCGTGAGTCGTTGGGTCAGTTCTGCATCCAAAAACTTCGATGCACCGATGGTGACCTCAGGTTGGAAGCTCAATGCGCACCCACGCTGTCAAATGCAAGTCACTGGATTTCTCAAACGCCGCGATCTTGTCGACCAGGTGTTGGTCCATCACGTGGTCAGTCGACAACATCAGCAGACCACTGGGCGTAATCAGGTCACGCGACAGTCGCATCCCCATCTTCAACTCACTTGCCAGCAACCGCCGTTCGCCAAACCGGGGTCGATAGTCATCCTGAGCCACGCCACCCATAAGTTCTACCAACGCGTTGACGACCGCGGGGTCGTACCGGGTGCCTCGCCCCTCCACAATCCGGTTTTTTGCTTCAGCGGGTGACAGTTGGCGTTGGGCCAAGGTTCCGGTCTGTAGATTGTCGTAATCGCTGGCGACTGCCAGAATGCGCGCGCCCAACGGAATCACGTTTCCGGCAATGTGCTCGGGAAACCCCTGGCCATCAAACCGTTCAAACTGCGAGCCGATCATTTCGCACGAACCGCGCAAGTCCTGCAGCGGCATGAGCAATTGCTCCGCTTGCAATATGTGGCGGCGGTAACTATCGAGTTGCACCGACTTCAGCAGCGAAACAGGCGTC
>CAJBVC010000119.1 GCA_903958915.1 uncultured beta proteobacterium | reverse complement strand
TGCAAATTGTTCACCGACACCGAGCCCGAGGGCGCATCATTGGTAAACCACTTGATGCGCAAGAACATCCAGTCGGCAAAGAACTGCGCTGCCAGTGTGGCTACCGCCAGATATAGCCCTTTGACACGCAAACTGGGCAGGCCAAACAAGATGCCGAACGCACTTGCACATACGCCCCCCAGCACCAGGGCGAGCAACAGGGGCATGCCCGGTACGCGGACAAAGAAATTGAACGCCGCATACGCTCCCACGGCCATGAAGGCACCTGAGCCCAACGAAATCTGACCGCAGTAGCCCACCAGAATATTCACCCCCAACGCTGCCAGCGACATGATCAGGAACGGAATGAAGATGGCGCGGAACATGTAATCGCTGCCCAGCATCGGCACCACGATAAACGCCGCAGCGATCAGCAGGAGGACGGCCCAGCGGTCCTGCGCGATAGGAAATATCTGCTGATCCGCGCGGTAGCTGGTTTTGTATTGGCCGTTTTCTCTATAAAACATTTTTTGTTGCCCTAAATATTTCGAAAAAGCGCCGGGCCGCCCCAAGCTTTCTTGCTGACAAATCCAGTGGAAAGCATCGTGGGAGCGGAGCGACCGAAACTTTTCATTGAAGTCACACGCGATCGATTATTTTCTCGCCGAACAAACCCTGCGGCCGCACCAACAGGAACAGCAGGGCCAGCACGTAGGCAAACCAGATTTCGATGCCACCCCCTACATACGGGCCCAGGAAAACTTCTGACAGTTTTTCACCCACACCGATGATCAGTCCCCCAACAATGGCACCGGGCACGGATGTCAACCCCCCCAGAATTACCACGGGTAAGGCGCGCAAGGCCACCGTGGTCAGCGAAAACTGCACGCCCAACTTGCTACCCCAGATCATTCCTGCCACCAGAGCAACCACGCCTGCCACACACCAGACGATGACCCAGATGCGGTTGAGCGGAATACCAATACTCTGCGCCGCCTGATGGTCGTCGGCCACTGCGCGCAACGCACGCCCGGTCGCGGTCTTTTGAAAAAACAGGGTCAGGGCTGCCACCAACACGGCCGCGATCAGCGCGGCGTAGAGATCTTCCTTGTTGATCAGCACACCGCCTTCAAACACACTCTCAAAGGCGAAGATCGGTTCTTTTGGCATGCCCACATCGATCTTGTAGATGTCACTGCCGAAAATGGTTTGCCCCATGCCATCCAGAAAATAGCTGATTCCCAGCGTCGCCATCAGCAAGGTCGTACCTTCCTGGTTGACGAGGTGGCGCAGCACCAGCCGCTCAATCAGCCAGGCGACGCCAAACATCATCACGCCCGCGCCCACAAACGCCAGTGCGTTGGCAACAAACGGATTGTCGATGCCAGTCCATGCAGGAATCCACTCAGCAAAGCGCGCCATCGCCAGCGCCGCCACCAGCACCATGGCGCCCTGCGCAAAATTGAACACCCCCGAGGCCTTGTAAATCAGCACAAAGCCCAGCGCCACCAGCGAATAGAGCATGCCTGCCATCAGGCCACCCAATAGAGTTTCAAGAAAAAAAGCCATGCTATTGACTCCCCCCGGTTGAGGGCTCGCTACGCGTAGCCTCCCGGTGCCTCAGTCGGAGACTGTGGCCCTTCGGGCACGTCCAAGCCTGCACATGCAGGCTTGGAGCCGCGGCCCTCAGCCCCATCAAGGGGATGACGCTAGTGGCCCGGCAAAGCCGGTTCCACGGCATCCCTGAAATACTACCCTGCGGCGCTGTCTTTGTTTGTATTTGCATGGTCATTGCTCGTTCAATGAGATGTGCCTAAGTAGGCGCTGATCACATCCGGGTTGTTGCGGACTTCCTCGGGCGTGCCGTCGCCAATTTTCTTGCCGTAGTCCAGCACCACTACGCGGTCGGAGATGTCCATCACGACGCCCATGTCGTGCTCAATCAGCACCACCGTGGTTCCAAACTCGTCATTCACGTCCAACACAAAGCGGCACATGTCCTGCTTTTCCTCGACGTTCATGCCAGCCATGGGTTCGTCCAACAACAGCACTTGTGGCTCCATCGCCAGAGCGCGGCCCAGGTCCACCCGTTTTTGTAGGCCGTAAGGCAACTGACCGACAGGCGTTTTCCGAAAGGCCTGGATTTCGAGAAAGTCGATGATGCGTTCGACCGCCTCGCGGTGCATGATTTCTTCGCGCTCGGCAGGCCCTAAGCGCAGCGCCTGCATCAGGATATTGCTCTTGATCTTGAGGTTGCGCCCGGACATGATGTTGTCCAGCACGCTCATACCCTT
>CAJBVC010000118.1 GCA_903958915.1 uncultured beta proteobacterium | reverse complement strand
GCACTACCGGCAAGCGCTGGAGGCACTTTCTCTTCAAATCTGCAAACGCCGTCATGCCAGATGTCGAAGCTCGCGCAGCGCCACGGAAATCGGTGCCAGGTCTGGAGTTTGTGCGCTGATATTGGCAAGCAGCTTTGACAGCCGGTCGATAGCAGAGGCGTGGGCCGCGCGCCATTGCACCAGATCTTCCTTGCGTGTGAGCTGCCCCAGCGTGATTTGTCGGGCAATGGAGTACACATCGTCGCGCGCGCTGCCGCGGGCTTGCGTTTGCCACAGCGTCTCGGTGGCCAAGCGATTGATCTGGGCGCGCCACTGGGTTAGCCCCAACTCGGTCTCCACGCCAAAGTAGGTGCGTGCTGCGGTTTCCAGGCTGATGTTGGCGCTTTGGACCAGATCCTCCAGGTCCAGTGCCGGAAAGATGAACTCCAGCGCGCTGAGGTTTTGTGCCAAGGTGGCGTCCACACCAGCAGCCTCCAGGCGACTGCTGGCTTGTTGCCAGGTGGCCTGTGACGTCGCTGGCAGCCATTCGGTGAGGTGGTCCCGCAGTTCGCGGGCGGCCGGTTGATAACGCTGAATCAGTGTCGGCATGTCGCTGCCCTGGGCACGGATGCGCAGGATCCAGCGCGACGCACGTTGGGCGATGGTGATCAGCTTGCTCAGTAAATCGAGCTGCAGTTGGGCGTCAACGTGGTAGTCCAGCGCATCAAGCTGGTCCCACAGGGGTTCCAGATCGAAAATCTCACGCGCCAGGGTGAATGCGCGCACCACATCGGCCGTTGCGGCAGCTGACTCGGCGGCCAGGAAGTTGATGAATGTGGCACCGGTGCGGTTGATCACCGTGTTGGTGATGTAGGTGGCGATGATTTCGCGCTTGAGCGGGTGGGCGGCGATGGCGGTGCTGAACTTCTCGGTCAGCACCTGCGGGAAATAGGCCTTCAGAGCCCGGTTGTAGAACGGATCTTCGGGCATGTTGCTGGCGAGCAGGTCATCAAAGACGGCCATCTTGGCGTAGGCCATCAGCACCGCATTCTCCGGCGAAGTCAGCCCCAGCTTGCGGGCGCGGCGCCGGCCGATTTCTTCATCGCTTGGAAGGAACTCGATCGTGCGGTTCAGGCGTTTGCCACCTTCGAGCCATTGCATGAGGCGTTGCTGCCCATCGAGCATGTACAGCGGGCGGTGCCCGGCGATGTCGAGCGCCTGGGTCTGGTAGTAGTTGTCCTGCAACACCAGTTTCCCGACTTCATCGGTCATGGAGGCGAGCAGGTCGTTGCGTTGCTTGAGCGTGAGGTCACCCGCCTCCACGATGGCGCCCAGCAGAATCTTGATGTTGACTTCGTGGTCCGAGCAGTCCACGCCGGCGGAGTTGTCAATCGCGTCGGTGTAGAGCAGCCCGCCTTTTTGCGCAAACTCAACCCTGCCCATCTGGGTGCAACCCAGATTGCCACCCTCGGCCAGCACCTTGCAGCGCAGATCGGCACCGTTGACTCGGAACGCGTCGCTGGCTTTGTCGCCCACCTGGGCGTGGGTCTCGAAACTGGCCTTGACATAGGTGCCAATGCCGCCGTTGTACAACAGGTCAACCGGCGCCTGCAAAATGGCGCGCAGAACTTCCACGGGTGCCAATGCTTCTGCATCCACCCCTAACACGGCGCGTGCCTGGGGGCTCAGGGAAATCGACTTCGCGCTGCGTGGGTAGACACCGCCGCCTTCGGAGATAAGGCTCTTGTCATAGTCGTCCCAGCTCGAGCGCGGCAGGTTGAAGAGCCGCTGGCGCTCGGCATAGGAGCGGGCGGTGTCTGGATTGGGGTCGATGAAGATGTGGCGGTGATCAAACGCTACCAGCAAACGAATGTGCTCGGACAGCAGCATGCCGTTGCCAAATACATCGCCCGACATGTCGCCTATGCCTGCCACCGTGAAGGGCGTGGTCTGGGTGTTGTGGCTGACGGTGCGGAAATGCCGCTTGACAGCCTCCCAGGCACCACGCGCCGTGATACCCATCTTCTTATGGTCATAACCCACCGAGCCGCCGGACGCAAACGCGTCGCCCAGCCAGAAACCGTAGTCCGCCGAAACCCCGTTGGCGATGTCGGAAAAGGTGGCGGTGCCCTTGTCAGCCGCGACCACCAGATACGGGTCGTCCCCGTCGTGCCGAATCACATTCGGGGGCGGCACGACTACCGCTTTGACGATGTTGTCGGTGAGGTCGAGCATGCCCGAAATCAGGTACTTGTAGCAGGCAATGCCTTCAGCCATCCAGGCTTCGCGTTGCGCCACCGGAGGTGCGTTCTTGGGGAAGAAACCCCCTTTGGAGCCGACCGGGACAATGACCGTGTTCTTGACCTGCTGGGCTTTGACCAGACCCAGAATCTCGGTGCGGAAGTCTTCACGCCGATCCGACCAACGCATGCCACCACGGGCAACGCGTCCCATGCGCAAATGCACACCTTCCATGCGCGGTGAGTAAACCCAGATCTCGTACAGCGGTTTGGGCTCTGGCACACCGGGAATTGCGCGTGGATTGACCTTGAAGCTGATGTAGGGCTTGGGTTGTCCCTGCGCGTTGCGCTGCCATGCGTTGGTACGCAGCGTCGCAGAAATGGTGGCCACGAACTGGCGCAGGATGCGATCTTCCTCCAGACTCTCGACGCGGCGCAATTCGGTATCGATGGTTTGCAGCAGCTGCTTCTGGCCGGCGTCCCGATCTCCCGCGTAAGTGGGGTCGAACCGAGCCACAAACAGACCGGCGATCAGTTGTGTGATGGCCGGGTGGTTGTGCAGGGTTGTTTCGATGTAGCTCTGGCTGAAGGCGAACCCCAGTTGCTTGAAGTAGCGGGTGTAAGCGCGCAGCACCATGATGGCGCGCGCATCCAGCGTGGTGTTGAGTACCAGTCGGTTGAGGTTGTCACTTTCCACCTCGCCACGCCAGGCTTGGGTGAACAATTCTTCAAAGCGTGACTTGATGGTGGCCAGGTCAGCATCCACGGGCAGTTGCAGCCCCAGATCGTGGATCCAGAGCGTGGCGCCTTCCTGGTTGCTGCCGATGTCGTAGGGGTGTTCGTCCAGCACGCGGGCGCCCATGCGTTCGAGCACAGGCAAGGAGTCGGACAGCGCCACCTTGGCGGTGTTGTACATCTTGAAGCGCAGCGTTCCGACCTCTGCATTGAGTGGACGGTACAGCTTCACTGCCAGTGAAACGGATGCCGAAAGGCCAGCCAGAATGTCGGCGTCCTCTGCCGCCACGGCGGGGGCAAAATCCTCGCGGTAGCCGGTGGGAAAGGCCTGCGCAAAACGGTGTGCCAGCGCCAGGCCGGGGCCTTCGCCGTGGGCACGCAGCATTTCGGCGGTGCAGTCATCCTGCCAGCGCTGGGTAAGGCGTGCGATGCGGGCCTCGAGTGCAGCGAGATTGAGGTTGCTTGGAGCCGATGCGCGGGCGCGCACGAGGTAATGGATGCGCGCTTGCGGGCTGTCGGTCAGCATCGGCGTGAACTCAATCGCTTGCCCATCAAGGGCTGCCATCAGCTCATTGCCGATTTTGATACGCAACTCGGTATTGAAGCGGTCCCGGGCGACAAAGACGAGGGCCGACGTAAAGCGGCCAAACGGATCGCGGCGTACAAACAGCCGCGTGCGCTGGCGTTCCTGCAGCCGCAGAATGCCAATGGCATGCTCGGTCAGCGTGGCGGTATCGATCTGGAACAGTTCGTCGCGCGGATAGGCGTCCAGAATAGACTGCAGGGACTTCGCAGCATGGCTGTCAGGCACCACCCCGGCGGCGTGCATGACTGCCGCCACGCGACTGCGAATCTGCGGTATTTCGGTGACGGGAGCCAGGTAGGCGGTAGCGGTGTACAGGCCCAGAAAGCGCGCCTCGCCGATGACGTTGCCTGCTTCGTCAAACCGCTTGACGGCGATGTAGTCCAGCCAGGCCGGGCGATGTACGGTGGCGCGGGTCATGGCTTTTGTGACCAATACCAATTCGTCCGATTCCAGCAATGCCAAGGCTTCCGGTGGCAGGCGTGTCTGCGCCGTTTGCACGGTACCGCGCAGGATGCCCAAACCAGTCTCTGGACGGGCCACCAGGGAAACCGAGTCGCCGTCACGCACCAAATCGTAATCTCTGGCACCCAGAAACGTGAAATGGCGATCTTCCAGCCAGCGCAGGAAGTCGATTCCCTCCTGTCGGTGCGATGATGAAATGGTTGCAACCGCGGTCGCTGCCGCCGCGACGGACTGCGCTCGCTCCAGCATCGCATGCCAATCTTCTACGGCGCTGCGCACATCGCCAAGCACCCGCTGCAGTTCATCGGCGAGGGCCTTTTGCTCGGTGGCACTGACAATGCGGTCGCACTCCACCAGAATCACCGACTCGACGGGATCATTTCTACCAGCGGTGGCCGCTACTGCGGCACTGCTCACCGTCTCCACCTTGCCTTGTACGTCACGCGCCACACGCATCAGCGGATGCACCACCCAGTGCGCCGTGCGGTTGCAGCGGTTGATGGCCATGGTGACGGAGTCCACCAGGAAAGGCATGTTGTCATGGACAATTTGCACCACTGTGTGGTCGCTGACAAAGCCATCCTCGGCCAGTGTCGGGTTGAAGACGCGCACCGTCGCGGTACGTGGCGGCCTGGGTGTATCCAGTAGGCGCCAATGGGCATTGGCAATAGCGTAAAGACTGGCACTGCTGCGCGCAGAGATTTCGTCTGGATCGGTGTTGTCGAAGTAGGCGGCGATGAAACCGTTCTGGCGGTCGGATGTGCCATTGCTCTGCTCTTGGGAATAGGCCAGCAGTTCGGTCAAGGGGGAAGATGTCATGTAAATCTCCGTCGTTCTGTATATCGACGAATTCTAGGCAGCGAACCTCTGCCTGTGGCGGATTAATCACCCCATTTCATAACTTTATGCACGAGTTGCATTAAGGATGCTCTGCTGATTCAGCAGTGCGGCGGTTACTGTTGTGGCAGGAGGTTGCCAAGAAATTGCGTTTCGACAGGCATGAACACGCGCAACCGCGTATACCGGATTGCCCCAGGTTCTTGCATCAACGCGCCGGTTGGTGTGCCTGCACCGTGGCAACCGCAAACTGCAGGCCGCCGAAGTGACGCCCGATCCACCGGCTTGCGAGGACCGCTGTGCATTCCTGACATAGGTTTACCCGAATTGCTTGCTCCAAACCTGACATTCGCTCCAATAACGTGCGGTCAGCATTGTGGTGTCGAATTCGAGGATTACTGCACCCGGTAGTGACCAATTGCGGTCGAGCAAATATTTACCATTCAGCCTGCAGAGACAAATTCAGCTGCCGCCCAGGTTGGGTATAGGCGTCGATCACCGCGGACGAAGCCGCCAAACCCTGAACGTCCGACCAATGCCAGATTTTGCGGTCGGTCAGGT
>CAJBVC010000117.1 GCA_903958915.1 uncultured beta proteobacterium | reverse complement strand
GACGACCTGATGCACCGGCTCAAGCACATGAACCCGCGAGCGCCGCAAAAGGCGGTGCATTTTGGCGCGGTGGCCTTGTCGGAAGTCTTTGACTTGCGCGGATTTAACCTCAACGCCAAACTCGACATCGACCCGGACTTCCTCAAGGAAGAAGACCATGACCACGACGATCATGGGCATGAACACCACGACCATGCGCACGGCGAGCATTGCGATCACCCTTCTCATGCGCACGGCGCAGGCCACCACCATCACCATGACGACGATGTGAAGAGCTTTGTGTTCCGCTCGGACCGTCCCTTTGACGCGGCCAAACTGGAAGATTTTCTGGGCGCTATCGTCAATATTTACGGGCCCCGCATGCTGCGCTACAAGGGTGTGCTGTACATGCAGGGTACCGAGCGCAAGGTCATTTTCCAGGGCGTGCACCAGCTGATGGGCAGTGACCTCGGTCCGGCCTGGGGGACTGAAGAACAACGCTGCAGCAAGATGGTGTTCATTGGCATCGACCTGCCCAAGGACATCTTGCTGCAGGGCATGGAGCAATCTTTGGTTGCTATATGACCGGATTATTTACACTTTTGGGCGCTAAATGTTTGTCTCGATTTTGCAACTGATGGGATTTCCGATTGCGTTGCCTGTACACTCGCGCGCCGGAGAAACCCTGCCAGACGTGCATTCCAGG
Organism: uncultured beta proteobacterium; assembly: GCA_903958915.1. GTDB lineage: Bacteria > Pseudomonadota > Gammaproteobacteria > Burkholderiales > Burkholderiaceae_C > Allorhodoferax. The sequence continues at coordinate 2,260 of CAJBVC010000117.1, read as the reverse complement.
AATGCCAGCGGGGTCACCGCCCCTCATGACGATGCGCAGGACAAATCTGCCAGGAGACCCATAGTGAAAGCCAGTTCAGGGAAAGACAACAAGGCCAAAAGCAGCAAGCCGGTGGCCAAGGTGCCCGCCAAGTCGGTGGCGTCCAAGCCTGCTGGCAAGGCGACCGTAGCCAAGAAAGTGGTGACTACCCTGCCAAAACCTGTCGCCAAAGCGTCGGCTAAGTCGGTTAACAAGCCGGTTGCCAAGTCGGCGGTCAAGTCCGTCGCCAAGACGGCAGCGCGCAAGCCGGTTGTCGCTGCCCCTAAGGCCAAGGTGGCAGCAAAGCCGACGCCCGTGCCAGCGAAGGCTGCAGCGGTTCCTGTGGTGAAATCCAAAAGCAAGGCACTAGCCAAGCCTGTTCCAACCCCTTCTGTCAAACCAGTGCCGGCAACGACCGCACTGAAACCCAAGAATTCCATGCCCCAGATACCTACCCCTGTCAAAGTGCCTGCGCCAGTGATTGCGCCGGTTGCCGCGACAGTGCCTGCCAAAGCGGGGCGCCCTTCATCGCGCCTGGCCCAATTGACCGTGCCATCGATGGCCCAAGCAGTGGCATCCACTGCAGCCAAAGCCAGCTACACCCAAACCACGCCTTCACCTGTGATCGTTCCCGTGTTGCCCTCCGCTGTCAAAAAAGATCCCAAACTCGCCAACAACTGGAAAACCAAGCCAGTAGCGGAGTTGTCTGACGCCGAACTGATGGCGATGCCTGACAGCGAGTACATGAACGAAGTGCAAATGGCTGCGTTTCGGCTCAAGCTCGAAGTACTCAAGCGCGATATCCTCAGCAATGCTGGCGAGACCACCGAGCACCTGCGTGAAGACACCTCGGTAACCCCCGATCCGGCGGACCGTGCCACCATTGAAGAAGAGCATGCGCTGGAACTGCGTACCCGCGACCGCGAACGCAAGCTGCTCAAGAAGATTGAGCAGTCGATTGCCCGCATCGACGCAGGCGACTACGGCTATTGTGACGAAACCGGGGAGCCTATCGGTGTCGGACGTCTGCTCGCGCGGCCTACGGCCACGTTGTCGCTCGAGGCCCAACAGCGACGCGAACTGAAGCAAAAAATGTTTGGTGACTAAGCACACCAATCTGCGCTGAATTGAATAAACTGCTGAAATGGCCACCAAAGACGAACGCCCCACGCTGTTTTCCAAGGTGGCCATGTTTGTTCGCAATCCGACCAAGGATTGGGCGGAACTCGACCGGATAGAGCCGGACCAGGAAAGCGGCTATGACAAGCAGGCGCTCAAGGCCATGATTGAGCGCAAGCGGCAAAACGATTTTGTCCGCAAACGCGAGTTCGACCAGTTGCGCAAGTTGCGAAACCGCGGCGGCGATGCACTCGGCGCAATGGCGCGGCCCTCGGTGTTCCAGTCGAGCATGGCGACCGACCCTGACGGGCGTGCGGTCACGCTCAAGAAAATCGATGAAATTGAAGCCCAAATGTCCAAGCAGTGGTGGAAGGGCAAGCAGGACGCTGCGGGAGCGGCGAAAGCCGCTGGGTTTCCGGTAGCGGCCAAGCGCGCCGACGCCGACGAGGCGCAGCCATCGGTGCCGTCAGACCCCTTGTCCGAACCACCCACACTGGGCTTTGAGCGCACCATACAGGCGGATGCGTTCTCTTCGCCAGGTCCCATTGACGATTTTGAAGCCACTGCCTTGGGCGGCGCGATGGAGGCCGTGCCACATCCCGCGCGGGCTTCGGCTGAGACGGCGCAGCGCCGCCCAGCCATGTCGGCCGCAGCGATGGGCGCGTTGGCGCAAAGTTATGACGGTTCCGAGGTGGGTTTCTCGACCTCCAAACTGTTCGCGATCGAGGTGGACGAACTCGCCACTGACCCTGAGCTCGAGGAGGCGGCCATTCGTTTTGCCAATGGCGATGATGCCGGTGCAGAAAAGGGCTTGCTCGAGGCCTTGCGCGGGAATGGCATCGAACCGGCCGCGGGTCTGTCCTGGGTCGCTGCCCTGTTGGACTTGTACCGTGCCACCAACAAACCAGACCCGTTCGCGGCAGCGGTGAACGATTTCGGTTTCTATTTTGACAACGTCGTGCCGGTTTGGGCCGCTATTGGTGACGGCGCCCCTGCAGTGAAAGCTGTGGCCAACAAGCACACGCCAGTGGCAGTCGCTTCCGGTGCGCTGTGGGATAGCCCGGCCGATTTGACTGCGCAGGCGATGGAGAATCTGCGCGAAGTACTGTCCAACAATCCACCT
>CAJBVC010000116.1 GCA_903958915.1 uncultured beta proteobacterium | reverse complement strand
CTGTACGCAACCGGTGGCCCAGCGCAGATTGCGCAAACGCTGCATCCACCGTGGGGCTGGCGAAGGGCTGTGTTGCGGCAGAGTCGGTTGGGGTCATGGTCGGGTGTTCGTTCCATTATCGCGTGCAGCATCACGGGTGCCCAACGGGAGGGGCGCGAACCCGAGCAATAGATGGGTGTAGGAAACTCTGGTGGGCGCCGTGCCACGAACCACGGTTTGCGGTATTCGGCGCAAGCTGGCACCGTAGTGCGGTTCTGTTTGGCGGCTGCGCGTGTCGTTACTGTCAATGGTGGAGCCTGACCCTTGCTGCGCACCACTCCAGCCCATGGCGTTCGCCAGGTTCATAAAGTTGGAGGCGCCGTAGTCGAGCAAGCGGTTTTGCACGATGGGGACTTGTTCTGGCCGCACAGCCAAAGCAGGTGCATCCTCGGAGAGCCGTACGTGCAACTGACCGGCAGCGTCGATGTGCGCGGTGTCGCCTGGCAAAAGGTAGTGGGCACGCACCCCTTCGATGCTGAAGTGGCGCTCCGGGCTGGTCTGCGCGTGGGCCGGGCGCACATCGGCGATGAAAACTCCGCCGGCGCCGAGCACGGAGAAGTGGCTCGTGCCGTCGGCGTCGGGCCGGCGCACCAGCAAGGCCGTGTTTTCATCCACGCCAAAGCCGTAATCCATCCCGCTGTCGTGCACGGCGCGCACCAGACGTGCTTCCCGGGCGCGCTTGGAGAAATGGGAGTCCAGCACACCAAAGCGGAACACTCCCAGGCCCCCCAAGGGGTACATGGAGGGAGCGTACGGCATGCTGCTTGCGGGTTGGCCCAACGCGGGTGCCTCTGCCGCCGGACCCTGACCAGTAGAAAAGCCAGACTTCAATACGTCATAGGAGTCACCGCCGCCAATCATGGAAACCGGTTTTCCGCGCCACATGCCACCGCCCTGAATGTGGTTGCCGGCGCTGGTGCCAGCGACCACCAGTTCTCCCAGCGCGAAGCGGCGCTGAATGATGGCAAGCGCGGTGCTGACGACCGTGTAATTGCCGGCGCTGTCCTTGCCCACCAGGCTCTCCAGATGGCGTGCCTGGTTGCCACCCGCAAAGTAGATGCCGTTCACTTGCTCCAGAGTGGCGTGCAGCGTTCTGGCGTGGTTTTCGCAGAATTCGACCTGTTGTTGTGCCAGATCCGGATAGAGCAAATCCGCGTGGTAGACCGCGCGCTGCGGGTTGGTATTGGCATAGGCGACGTAGTGGTAGCGCATGTTGCCGCAATCGCTGGCATCCACCGCTTGACGAAAGCCGCCGTCCAGGGGCAGGTACACCACCCTGGCGCCCGCCGACTGCAGGGCCGTCATGTTGATGTCGTGGTCGACAAACGGATGCGGCCCGCTCGACGCCGTCACGATGCCGATCAACGGGGTCTTGCCACCATGGACCGCGCGCGCTGCTGCAACCACGGCATGGGTGATGGCTGCGCTGTCCTGGTTGGCAGAGAACGCGATTGAACGCAATTCCCGCTTGCGACGCCTGGGTGGCAGGGGGTCTACCAGCGCAGATCGCAGGATCGCACCCTCAGCGAGACTCAGCGTCAGAGGCGCTGACACACCAACCCTGGCTGCAGCCAGACCCAATGCCTCTTCAACACCGCTCCACGGGATTGCGCGCCATTCGCCGCGCTGCGCGAGTGTTTCTGCCAGTCGCGCCAGTACTGCACGCTTTCTGGACGGCTCAAACAGGCCGCGCGGCGTGTCCAAGAACG
>CAJBVC010000115.1 GCA_903958915.1 uncultured beta proteobacterium | reverse complement strand
TCGGCTAAATGTGCCCATCCCCCGAAATTCGGACACTATGTAAAGACGTCGCAATGGGAAGTGCTGCGGACGACAGGATTCGCTCTAGACATTAACCATTTGGCGTGCCAAAGGCATCTCTCATTTGCCGTGCCCGCTTGACCTGGTCTGTGTGAAGGTACACCGAGGTGGTGGACACCGAAGCATGCCGCAAGTTGTCTCTTACTGTGGTCAATTCTGCTCCCCGCGCCAAAGCGTGTGTGGCGTGGGTGTGTCTCATCCAATGCGGACTTGCCCTTCGCAATTTATCTGCCGTTTTTGGGGACTCAGCCTCGATGGCATTGGCCGTTGTTGTGAAGAAACGGTTGGTGACGTCCCATAACCGGCTGGAAGTAATGCGGTTGTTCCCGCCACCGTTCTTCAAGTCCGCAATGAGCGGAGTGGACGGCTTCCACATGGCTGGCGTGGTTGGTACACCTCGCTGCATCAAGTAGTGATCCAGAGCGACTTTTGCCAGTGGGGGTAATGCTACTTTGCCCGCCTTGCTGCCTTTGCCGACCAACTTGAGCCAATGGTCTCCATGGGCATCCGTTTCGATCTGTCCCAGGGTCGCTCCCACAAACTCGCTTGAGCGCAGACCAGTGGCATATGCGAAGTCCAAAACAAAGCGCAGACGTTGGGCTGCAGGAAGCTTCCATCCGTATGACCACTCCAGCCCATTGGCAACGGCTCGGATGATGGCCCACTCTCCCTCGGAGAACACGCGTCCTTCGTCCATGGGTGAGCTGCGGGCACCACCGCGCACCTTGATTCCGGCAAACGGGTTGGCCACTACGTATCGCTGCTCAATCAGCCAACGAAACATGGCCCCGATGACGGTCAAGGCATACGCCGTGGAACGGGGGGACAAACCAGCCGCGAATGGTCGCCACTGCGCAGAAAACCGTGTCTGCGGTGGCCCAACCCATCGGCTGCGTGGCGTGGGGTTGCGCAAGAACCCCCTGTAGGCCGTGGCATCCTCAGTGGTTAGCGACGACAGCGCACGACCACGTTCCACAACGGCCCACAGAATCAGGCGTTCGGCTTCCTTACGATAGGCCCGTTTAGTTGCGCTGGACTCGTGCAGTGCCAACCAGGCCTGCACGGCCTCATAGTCATTGTCAGCACTGAGCGTGCAACTGGATGGGGGCCCACGGAAGGTGCCTTGTGTGCCGTTGAGTCCTTCCGGCACTTTCAGGCGCTCCCAGGGAACAACCGTCTGTACCGTTTCGCTGACCATCAATTCCCGCGCCCGTTCGGTCAATTGCGAGTGGGTCGCAAAGAAAGCTTCGACTTGTAGCGCCCCTTTGGCACCCAGCCCAGGAACCACCGTCCACCAGCGACGCCGCCGCGGTACCCGCACCGTCAGCTGTGCAAGTGTCTTGATGTCTTGGGCGTATAGAGAATTGGCCGCACGCGTAGGAAGCCAAAGACGCACGTCATCGGTGATCCTGGGAGTCGGCTCTGGAGCAATGCGCAATGCGTCAATGGCATGGGCAACGGTCCTAGCATGCTTAGCGCGCTCACTTTCCGCGTGGTCCAGCAAAGCCACTAGATCAGCCCGGTGGCGCAGCCGTGCAATGCTGATTAGTTGACGGCGAATGCGTCCAATCATCCCCCGTGACGACTGTCCCGAGACCTTCTGCGTCTCTAGGTAGCGTGCCACGGATTCGCGGGACGACAGACCGGCGTACCAGCCGCGCAAAGCGGCCAGTTCGGCTTCACCGGGGAAGGGATCCAGGCTTTCATCGTGTCCCAATGTTGGCAAGAGAGACATTGGCAGATTCTTCATGAATGCCAGTTAGTAATAGTGACAGTTCGACTGTGATAATAAAGCTTATCGCGTGAGTTATTAGAATCCGCCACTTATTGGCGCTCAAAGCAAGCGCAAATTTCATCAATTTGAGTGTTGCTGAGCCACGCGCAAGGTCACTGGGCCGTTCGCACACTTGCGCACTCGCCTATCCAGCGCCTACGCATGTCAGTACCCGATTCGCACCGTCTGAGCATTCTCTCCAAATCCGAAATCCAAGAGCTGTATGGGATGCCGGTCTTAAACGAGGCCGACCGATCGCGCTACTTTGACATGAGCCCGGTAGAGATGGCATCCGCTCAGGCCAGAACTCATGCACTAGGAATGTTCCAAACCCTTGAGCTGGGGTACTTCAAAGCAAAGCGGCAATTCTTCACCTTCCAAGTCATAGACGTGCAGGTCGATTTGCGCCATATCGCAGATCGGCACTTCTGGGGCATTGACACAAAAGAGTTGCAACTGCCCGTCGCAAAAACGCGCGCCAGAATTCGGCAAAACATTCTTGCACTGTGTGCCTACCAAGCCTTTGACAGTACAGCCGCCGCAGAATTGACCAGCAAACTGCTGCGTACGGCGGCCATATCGACCAAGCCCATCTACCTTCTGCGCGAAGCACTTCACCATCTTGAAACTCTACGCATTGTCGCTCCCAGCTACAGCACATTGCAAGACCTCATTGGTGCGGTACTGGAACGCGAGAACGCGCGGGTCACGAAGATCATGGATGAGCACATGTCAGCGGACGTCAGAAAGACCTTGGACGATTTACTACAAGGCGATGATGACAACCTGCTCACCCTGAGCGTCATCAAGCGTGAACCCAAGAGCTTTGGCAATAAGGAGCTGCGTCAGGAGGTGGAGCGACGCCAATTCTTTTCTGCGACTCACCAATTTGCTCTCACCTTCGTGCCGCGCGCAGGCCTGTCAAATGAAAGTGTCAAGTACTACGCATCATTGGTCCAGTTCTACACCCGCTACAAACTCAGGCGTATGGCGTCCCCCAGAGCAAGACTTTTTCTGCTGTGCTTCTGCTTCCACCGGTACCGCCAGATCAATGACAATTTGCTGGAGGCCTTCATCTATCTGGTCGGCCAATTCGACAAGCACGCCAAGATTGCCGCGAATGACGCCATGCATCTGGCAACCTCCGAGGCGAGCACAAATTTACTCGCAGCCGGTGAAGTGCTGGGCCTCTTTGTGGATGAGTCCATCGCCGACGATTGTCCGTTTTCCACCGTCAAGGCGCGGGCTTTTGAATTGCTGGACCCCAAGGCTTTCCCGTTTGTTGCCGACTACTTGCGAGACGTCAACTTTGACAGAGTTGCCTTCGAGTGGTCTTACTTTGCCAAGCTCTCCAGGGCCATCAAGCGCAACTTGCGTCATCTGTTTAAGGAACTCGACTTTTCAGGGCGCGTAGACGCGGCGCCATTGATCAGCGCCATCACTCTCATGCAGGACATGTTTCGCCAAGACAAGTCACTGCGCCAGGCAGACGCCTCAAAGTTTCCTGATGCCATCATTGCGTCGGCGCTAAAAAAACACCTGTATGTCGAGACCAGCGAGGACGGAGAAAAGCGCAAGACACTCGACATGGATCGGTACGAGTTTTTGGTCTACAGGCTTCTGCGCAATGCGCTGGAATCCGGCGACTTGTATGTCAATCACAGCAACGAGTTCCGCCAGTTTGAAGATGATCTGATCAGTAATGCCCGCTGGGAGCACAAAGACGCTGTGCTGGCTGAGATCGGGCAGCCAGTCTTATCCACACCCATCGAGGAGACGCTGGCGACTTTGCGCACCAAACTCGAAGACCGGTTGGTAACCGTCAATCAGCGAGTGGCCGTCTGCATCAATACCAACATCAAGGTCGTGGGCCAAGGCGACAAGAAGCGTTGGTCCCTGATTTACCCCTCTGCGCCAGAGGTCAGCAATGCCCCGTTTTACAGCCAGTTGCCCGGAATCGCTGTTGCCGATCTGCTGCGCTTCGTGAACAAAGAGACTGATTTTCTGGAAACCTTCGAGCATGTACTGAACCGATCCGTCAAGCACTCGCCCGATCTGCGCCAAATCTTGGCTTGCGTGGTGGCGTATGGCACCAACATGGGATTGGGCAAGATGGCAGAGGTCTCGGGCTTGAGCCACGCCTCCCTGATCACCACTGCGCGCAGCTATCTGAGCCCGGATACCGTGCACGCTGCCAATGACGCCATCAGCAATGCCACGGCCGAGCTGCCGGCATTTAAGCTCTTCAATATCCGCGATGAACTGCATTCCAGCAGCGACGGCCAGCGCTTCGAGACGCAGATCAACACATTCAATTCCCGTTATTCGCCCAAGTACTTCGGCTTGGACAAGGGGGTGAGCGCCTGCACCCTGGTTGCCAACCACGTGCCTATCAACGCCAAGATCATCGGCACCCACGAACATGAGAGCCATTTCGTATTCGATCTGCTCTACAACAACACGTCCGACATCAAGCCCACACGCCACTCGACCGATACGCATGGGGCCAACCAGGTCAATTTTCTGTGCTTGTATGCCAGCGGGTACAGCTTTGCCCCGCGCTATAAGACCGTGCAGAAGAAAACCGCTTCCCTCGTCGGATTCAACCTGCCAAGTCAGTACCCGGCCGATATGCTGATTCGACCAAGCAATAGGGTCGACGAAGAGTTGATCATCAGCGAATGGCCCAACGTCCAGCGCATTTTGGCTTCCCTTGCTCAAAAGGACACAACCCAGGCAACCGTGGTACGCAAACTCAGCAGCTACGCCCGGCAAAACAACACCAAAAAGGCCTTGTGGGAGTTGGACAACATCCTTCGCACCATCTACATTCTGGACTTCATTGACGATGTCGAGCTGCGTCAGAGTGTACAAAAGGCGCTCAACCGGGGCGAGGCCTATCACCGGTTCCGCCGGGCGGTGTCATTCATCAATGGCGGCAAGTTCAAGGTTCAGACGGAAACCGAGCAGCAAGTCTGGAACGATTGCGCCCGGCTGATTGCCAACGCGGTCATTTACTACAACACGGCCTTGCTGTCCAAAGTGTACGAACAGAAGGTGGCGGCAGGAGATCTGGACGCCATCGCTTTCATTCAGGGCATGTCGCCGGTGGCGTGGCAGCACGTGAACATGTTTGGGTCGTTCGAATTCAGCGACGAGAACCCCAACATTGATCTGGATGCCTTGGCGGCACAGTATGCTGACTCGGTATTCTGGAGCAACGCCACACAACCTGGCCAAGGAGATCTATTTGACTGATCTTTCCAAGCTGCCTCCCGGAAAGCTCCGTCGCTTTTCTCCTCAATTCGTGGTTTGTTGGCAATATTGACAACACAAGAGCATGTTGTCACAATTGCCAACGTGCCAGCCCAACTCATTACTCGCTTCAAAGACATCACAGCCGATGGCTCAATACTTGAGGTGGTGATTTGGAAGGTGCCCCAACCCGTCCCGCCAACAGACCACGGCTATAAGTACAGCGCCGTGTACGTGGTGGACGGTGTGCGCATCGTCGGCTTCGACAACGAGCGCGGCAAGGGTGATCACTGTCACCTAGATGGCGTCGAAGTGCCCTATGCCTTCACCGGCGTGGAACAACTGATTGAAGACTTTATCGCAGCCGTCGCTGCCAGGAGAGCACCATGACTGAGCGCTATCTGACTATCACTCTGCAGCCTGACTGGAAGGGTGCATTGCGCGCCATGGCCAAAACGGCCCAGGCCGACAAATACCAGGGCGAAGTACTCAATTTTGAGAGTCCGGGGCATTTCTTTGGCCAGCTCTCTGAAAAGCGCTGGGAGATTGTTCGCGCGGCCCAGGGTAAAGGTGAATTGTCGGTACGCGAGCTCAGCCGCGTTGTGGGGCGCGACGTCAAGCGCGTGCACGAAGATGTAGTGATCCTGGCAGAGCTGGGATTGCTGGAGCGCACGGATAGCGGTGGCGTGCTTTGCCCCTATTCATCAATGCACATTGACATGTACTTGAAGGCGGCTTGATCGCCTCAGCAGTACGCAATTGGGGTCAACTTTACAAAGTGTCCGATTTTCGGGGCATGGGCACATTTAGCCAAAATAGTCTTCGAAACCGGGTCCACCCGATGCGCGCATATCGTAAAGGGAGTTAAAGATGTCCATCATGTCGTTCGCGACGCGGCTCACATCTTCAAGGCGCGGTGTGCCTCCGAAGTCCAATGGATTCAAGGAAGGACAAAATCGTTCGTCTTCTGGATCAATCAAGACGAGATCACCTTTTCTGTCTGGTGGGACTGCCAGTAGCAGCTGTTCAAATAGGTCGCCATGGGGGTCGCAAACCATGAGACCACAGCCCGTCAACATATCCTGAACGGCCATGTTGTAGATCAATGTGCTTTTTCCGGTGCCTGTTGCACCTAGGACATACATGTGCCTACTTCTATCGTTGAGCGGCATTCTCACACTTACGGTGACACCGCCAATCTGTGTCTTGCCCAAATGCAAGCCTTCACTTGGGAATACGACTGTTGGGTTGGGAAAGTGTCGCGGAAAGTTCAGTGCTTCAAGTTCCTCAGGGCTCGGCAAAAGCGGTGGGAGTGCGCTACCAGGAGCGAATAGTTGGCTCAGGTCAACTGAAACATCACCCTTGATACTGCGTCGCTTGGAATCCAACGATTGGTCGTTCCGTCTGACTTCTGTCGCAAAGTCTGGAACTAACTCCCGACCTAAAATGCCAAGAAGCTGGCGACCTTTGTCAAATGCACCATCGGTCTCGACATGCAATTCGAGAGACTCGGGTTGTAGGAATAGATGATCAACAGCAAGCTGTGCAGCACCGCGCGCTCTTCCGGTACTCAAATCTGATTGCTCTTCGAAATTGGATTTGTGAATCGCCGCTGAGACGCTCTCTTTGACCGACTCAATGGCATTCAGTGAAGCTGGTTCCAAGTTCCTGCGCCTGAGGCAAACGCGAATCGTCATCGGGGTGTTGATGCCGCGTGCGGCCCTCAAAGTTGACACCAAAACACTCCGTCCGGAACTGTGGAGAAGAAGTGGACGCTGTGCATCAGTCTTTGTTCCATCCGCCGATAAATCACCGGTAATAGGCTGCGGAAAGTACACTCGTGTTTTCGATCTTCCCTTGCCACTGTTTACGAAGCCAATTGGGGTGGGCGAATCCGACGTAAACAACCGCGACTGCACGTGCAGTGAAGTGAGCGAGGAGCTCTGATCAGCCAGATCCCTATCACTAAAAACTACGGGATCAAAAGCGTACCACCCAGTCAAAATCCTTAAGCACATGCCCAATTCATATGCAAGCAAGTCAACCTGTTGCAGAACCTGACTCAGAGGCAGAGGAGCACTTTTTACTAGTAACCGTAGCCGAACTTCAACCCCACCATCACCTGCAGGGACAAAAAAGTACTCGGTTATAAAGGCAGCTCCAACTGGCAGCTCCGAAACAAAGAGATGAAGTGCGGCTCGAACGTCCCTGGACAACTCCAACTCACCAGCAAAAAACTCATTAACTTGCTTCGCGTGCAGTTTGGTTCTGGGCGGGATCGCGCAACTCACAAGCTGAAACCCAACGGTTGCGGTTAGGCGACCGAAAGAGTCGACCTTCGACAATAGTCTGACAGTTTTTGGCGCTTGATTTTCCGTGTCTAGTGGACTTTCATGGTCGTCCAATGCGTTTGGAGCGCGTCCAGCAATGAAGCGCGTGTTCTCGTCATTTGGACGGACATGGGGGTTCTTCTTCTTCATCAT
>CAJBVC010000114.1 GCA_903958915.1 uncultured beta proteobacterium | reverse complement strand
CTGGGCAGGTTGAAGCAGTACGTCAGTACATTGCTCATTGTCATCCGTGCCTCAGACGCGCTTGGAGCCGATGCTGCAGGTTCAACGCCGGCATGGGCCGCCCTGCAATCCCTCAAGCAGGAGGCTGATTTGCCCTTCATTACGGACGACGTGGTGACCCTGCTCTCAGAGTGCAGCATGGGCCTCGACCGGATGGAGAAGATCGTGCGTGGGCTGCGGGACTTTTCGCGCATGGACGTCAGGGAGGCCTGGGCGTTCGAAGACATCCACCAGGTTTTGAAGAGCGCGCTTGGCGCCGTCGGTCCACAGTTCACAACCCGATGTAAGGTCCTGAAGGAATATGGTGATGTAGAGCCTGTGCAGTGCATGCGCAGCGAGATATGCCAGGTTTTCATGAACCTGCTGCTCAACGCAGCGCAAGCCATGAAAGACCCCGGCGTGATCAGTATTCGTAGCGGGCAAGACAAATCAGAGGCCTGGATCGAGATTGCCGACACCGGCCAGGGCATAAGCCCTGCGGATCTGCCACACATTTTTGATCCGTTCTTCACGACCCGACCGGTGGGCCAAGGCACTGGGCTGGGTCTGGCGGTTGCCTATGCCATTGTGCAGCGGCATCATGGCCGCATCGAGATGACCAGCACATTAGGCACTGGAACCACGGCTCGCGTCTGGATACCGCTCGCGCAGCCGGTCGAAGTGCCGCCAAAGCCGTAGACGTTCCCGCACGTTCCATAAATCATACATTCCGTAGTTCGCTACCCAACCATGACCACTCTTCACATTTCCACCCAGTTCGATTCCGGAGCCATTGAAGTTGTCAGCGTGGATGACCCGCATGATATTCAGCTGCGTATCCGCAAAGACTCGGCGGCGGATTTTGCGCAGTGGTTCCACTTCTGCCTGCATGGTGCGCAAGGGCAGGCCGTGACAATGCGCTTTGTCAATGCAGGGGCTTGCGCCTACCCGGATGGTTGGGAGGGTTACCGCGTGGTGGCGAGCACCGACCGCCAGCGCTGGTTTCGCATCGACACCCAGTTTGATGGGCAAGCAATGACGGCGCGCATGATACCCGACACCAATGCCGTCTACTTTGCCTACTTTGAGCCGTACTCGTATGAGCAGCATCTCGACTTGCTGGGCTCGGCTTGCGCGTCGGAGTATGTGACGCTGCATCGGCTGGGCGCAACCGTCGACGGGCGCGATATGAGCCTGCTGCGCATCACCAAGCCCGTTGACGGCGTGGATGACGCGCAAAAGAAAAAGGTCTGGCTGATTGCACGCCAGCACCCCGGTGAAAGCATGGCCGAGTGGTTTGCCGAAGGCTTTCTGGAGCGCCTGCTCGACACCGAAGACTCTGTAAGCCGTGTGCTGCTGGAGCGTTGTGTGTTCTATGTGGTACCCAATATGAACCCCGATGGCGCGGTGCTTGGCAACCTGCGCACCAATGCCACCGGCGCCAACTTGAACCGCGAGTGGGCAAGCCCGACCATGGAACGCTCGCCCGAGGTTTTTCTGGTGCGCCAGAAGATGCTGGATATCGGCGTGGACGTGTGCCTGGATGCCCACGGTGATGAGGGGCTACCCTACAACTTTGTCGTAGGTTCCGAGGGCAATCCTGCTTACAGCGCCCAGATTGCAACCCTGGAAGCAAGCTTCAAAACGGCATGGGCGTCTTCCTGCCCGGACTTTCAGGACACGTTCAACTACGGGGCCAAGGAGCCCGGCACCGCCAACCCGACCTTGGCCACCAACTGGATCGCCAACCAATTCGGCTGCCTGGCCTTTACCATCGAGATGCCCTTCAAGGACAACGCCGCCTACCCCGATGCTGTCACGGGCTGGAGCGGTGAACGCTCCCGCAAGCTTGGCGCCAGCGTGTTGCAGCCGCTGCTGGCGGTGGTGTAATCAACCATGATACGCAAAAAATTCTGCCTGCTTCTGGTTGCCTCACTTTGCGCTGCCTGCGGTGGCACCGACCCTGAGCCGATAGAG
>CAJBVC010000113.1 GCA_903958915.1 uncultured beta proteobacterium | reverse complement strand
TATCTGGAGCGCATGTCCAAGCTGGGCATGACGCTGGAGATCGAGCTGGGCGTCACCGGCGGTGAAGAAGACGGCGTCGACAACAGCGACCGGGATGCTTCCCTGCTCTACACCCAGCCCGAAGATGTGGCCTATGCCTATGAGGAACTGAGCAAGATCAGCAACCGTTTCACCATTGCCGCCTCCTTTGGCAATGTGCATGGTGTGTACAAACCAGGCAATGTCAAACTGACGCCCAAGATTCTGGACAACTCACAAAAATTTGTTTCTGAAAAGTACAAGGTTCCAGCCAATACCCTGGACTTTGTGTTCCACGGAGGCTCTGGCTCCAGCGCCGATGAAATCAAGGAATCCATAAGCTATGGCGTGGTCAAGATGAACATTGACACCGACACGCAGTGGGCGACGTGGGAGGGTGTGATGGGTTATTACAAAAAGAATGAAGGCTATCTGCAAGGCCAGATCGGCAACCCTGACGGTGACGACAAGCCCAACAAGAAGTACTACGACCCCCGCGTGTGGCAGCGCGCCGGTCAGGCCGGCATGATTGCCCGACTGCAGCAGGCCTTTCAAGAGCTCAATGCTCTCAACACCCTGTAAGCTGCCCTGGCCGCTTTTCTTTTTCTCACTTTTCAAGGACTCCGTCATGGCACTTGTTTCAATGCGCGAATTGCTCGACCATGCCGCCACCAATGGTTACGGTATTCCAGCCTTCAACGTCAACAATCTGGAGCAGGTGCAGGCGGTGATGATGGCCGCTGACGAGGTGGGCGCGCCGGTCATCTTGCAAGCCAGCGCTGGCGCGCGCAAGTATGCAGGTGAGCCCTTTATCAAGCACCTGATTCAGGCTGCTATCGAGTCCTGGCCACACATCCCGCTGGTGATGCATCAGGACCATGGCCAAAGTCCGGCCGTGTGCCAAGGCGCGATCAACCTCGGCTTTTCGTCGGTCATGATGGACGGCAGCCTGGAAGGCGACGGCAAGACCATTGCCAGCTACGAGTACAACGTGGAAACCACCCGCAAGGTGGTGGACATGGCGCATGCAGTGGGCGTCACCGTCGAAGGCGAACTGGGTTGCCTGGGCAGCCTGGAAACCATGAAAGGCGACAAGGAAGATGGCCATGGCACCGACGCCACCATGACACGTGAGCAGTTGCTGACCGACCCCGAGCAGGCTGCCGACTTTGTCAAGCGCACGCAACTTGACGCATTGGCCATCGCTATCGGCACCAGCCATGGCGCCTACAAGTTCACCCGCAAGCCCACCGGAGACATTTTGGCCATCGACCGGATCATGGAAATCAACCGCCGCATCCCCAACACCCACCTGGTGATGCACGGCTCCAGCAGCGTGCCACAGGAGTCGCTGGCGCTGATCAACCAGTTTGGTGGCAAGATGAAAGAAACCTACGGCGTGCCGGTTGAGGAGATTCAGAAAGCCATCAAGTTTGGTGTGCGCAAGATCAACATCGACACCGACATCCGCCTGGCCATGACCGCCGCAGTGCGCAAATACCTGTTTGAGAACCCTGACAAGTTTGATGCGCGCGACTGGCTCAAGCCGGCCCGCGAAGCCGCCAAGCAACTGTGCAAGCAGCGTTACCTCGAGTTTGGCTGCGAAGGCCAGGGCGCCAAGGTGAAGGGTGACAGTTTGCAGGTCGTCTCAGCACGATACGCCAAGGGCGAATTGGCGCAGGTCGTCCAGTAGTCACCGCTATGCCCACTGCTTTGCATACCTCTAGCCTGGGTTCCCTGACACTGCTGGCGCGTGGCAAGGTACGAGACAACTATGCGGTGGGAGACGACCGGATCCTGATGGTGGCGAGCGACCGGCTCAGTGCCTTCGATGTCATCATGGGCGAGCCGATACCGGGCAAGGGCAAGTTGCTGACCCAGATGGCGCTGTTCTGGTTCGACAAACTCGGCCCCAACGGTGCCAATCTGTGTCCCAACCACCTCACCGGCGACGCGCCAGAGAGTGTCGTTGCACCTACCGAGGTACCGCAGGTGTCGGGGCGCTCCATGCTGGTCAAGCGGCTCAAGCCCTTGCCGGTAGAGGCCGTGGTACGCGGTTACCTGGCGGGCAGTGGCTGGAAGGAATACCAGGCCAATGGGGCTGTGTGTGGCGTCAAATTGCCGCCAGGATTGCAAAACGCATCGAAGCTGCCCGAGCCCATTTACACGCCTGCAGCCAAAGCCGCAGTGGGCGACCACGACGAGAACATCACATTTGAGAAAACCGTGGAAATGGTCGGTCTGGACCTGGCCACCCGCATGCGCGACATCAGCATTGCCATCTACAAGGCAGCTTCCGAGATCGCCTTGCGCAAGGGCATCATCATCGCAGACACCAAGTTTGAGTTCGGTCTGGACAAGGCCGGTACGCTGACGCTGATGGATGAAGTGCTCACCCCCGATTCTTCCCGCTTCTGGCCACAGGAGAGCTACCAGGAAGGCACCAACCCACCGAGCTACGACAAGCAGTTTGTGCGTGACTGGCTGGAGCAGGCGCAGGTGGATGGTAAGCCCTGGGGCAAGACGCCGCCCGCCCCGCGGGTGCCCGATACCGTGATTGCAAAAACCGCAGCCAAGTACCAGGAAGCATTGCAGCGCCTTACCGCCTGAAGGCATCGTATAGGCCTATTTTCCCAGGGTACTTGCGCTTGACCTGCGTTGGCGGTGCACCCATACTGGCGGCCATGCAACGCTTGGCCCCACCGTGACCGACGCCACTTTCCCCGCAGAACCCGAAGCACCGCGGGCACGCATACCCTACCTGAATGAGCCCCAGCGCGACCTGGGCGCCTGGGTGCGCTATTTCAGCAAGGCGGAAATCCCCGTGCTCGCCTCCACTTCTTCGGCCATTGAAGCGCTGCGTGCAGATGAGGACAATGTGGATGCCAAGATGCTGGGATCCGTAATCGAAAGCGACCCCTTCATGACCATCAAGGTCATGGCCGATGTGGCGGCGCGGCGCAAACCGGGCGACAAGACCGACACCGAGACCGTGACCGCCGCGCTGGTGATGACAGGCGTGTCGCCGTTTTTTCGCAATTTTGGCCTGCAGCCAACCGTGCAGGACCAACTTTTTGACCAGCCATTGGCGATGGAAGGTTTGACCGCCCTGATCAAGCGCACGCAGCGTGCGGCCCACTTCGCCATGGCGTTCGCAGTGCACCGGGGGGATACGGATGCAGGAGTGATTTACCAGGCCGCCATCCTGCACGAGTTCGCCGAAATGCTGATGTGGTGCCATGCGCCCACCTTCCAGCTCGAGATCATCGCCATGCAGAAGGCCAACCCGACCCTGCGCACGGCCGCCCTGCAGCGCTTCGTTTACAACGTTGACTTGCAGGACCTGGGTCACGCCCTGATGAAGCTCTGGCATCTGCCCGAACTGCTGGTGCGCATTTGCGACGGCAAGCACCCGGACCACCCCAGCGTACGCAACGTGGTGCTGGCCTCGCGTCTGGCGCGCCACATTGCCGCTGGCTGGGACAACCCGGCAGTCCCGGACGACGTTGCCGATATCTCCGAACTCCTGAACGGCCCGCCGCGTGTGGTGATCTCGTTTCTGCACAAGGTCGATCTGGGCAGGGAATAGCGCAATGTATAGACTCTCCGATGCCGAGCGTGAGCACGCCCTGCCCCAATTGCCGGACTGGCAGTACGACGCTCAGCGCGGTGCGATTGCGCGGACCTTTGTGTTGGGCGACTTCAACGAGGCCTTTGGTTTTATGGCGCAGGTGGCGCTAGCTGCCGAGAAGCGCAACCACCACCCGGAATGGTCCAACGTTTACAACCGGGTGAGCATTGTCTGGACCACGCACGATGTGGGCGGCCTGAGTGCAAACGACATCGAAATGGCCCAATGGTGCGATGCCGTGGCGACCCGGTGTTCGCAGAAGGACTAGGCGTGAACTCGACTGCCGCCAAGCATGGTCTGGCTGCGGGGGAGCATGGCGCCCCTGAGCGATCGGACTGGACGGTGGACCAGGGCTGGCATGCGTACACCCCGAAACAGCATGCTGTGTGGAAGACATTGTTTGAGCGCCAGACGCAACTGCTCGAGGGTTTGGCCTGCGATGCGTTTGTGCAGGGCATGAAAAAGCTCCCCATGAGCGCCGACCAGATTCCTGATTTTGCGGCGTTGTCGGAAGTGTTGCACCAGTCCACCGGCTGGCAGGTGGTGGCGGTGCCGGGCCTGGTGCCCGATGACGTGTTTTTCGACCACCTGGCCCATCGTCGATTTCCTGCAGGCAACTTCATCCGGGCGGCCGATTCACTGGACTATCTGGAAGAGCCAGACGTTTTCCACGACGTCTTCGGCCACGTGCCCATGCTCATGCATCCGGTGATGGCGGACTTCATTCAGGCCTACGGCAAGGGAGGTCTGCGCGCACAGCAGTTGGGTTTTCTAAAGGAATTGGCACGCGTTTACTGGTACACCGTCGAGTTTGGCCTGGTGCGACAGGCCGAGGGTCTGCGCATCTATGGCGCAGGGATCGCCTCCTCCTACTCGGAAAGCCGCTTCTCGCTGCACAGCGATTCTCCCAACCGCATTGCTTTCGATCTGGCACGTGTGCTGCGCACCGACTACCGGATCGACGACTTTCAGGAGGTGTACTTCGTGCTGAACTCGCTCGACGACCTGTTGGCGCTGGCCCAGACCGACTTCGCACCGTTGTATGAGGGCCTTGCGCATGGCACCCACTACACCACGGGCGATGTGTTGCCGCAGGACACGCTGTTGTGCGCTGGCACTGGCAACTACCACCGCGAGCGTCGGCGCGCCCAGCTTTGATCCCATCCGGTTGCTGACTACGTGGCCGTGCGCACTGCCCGGCAGGGTCAGTTCAACGCCATGCTGAGTTTGCGCCGGTAGCTCGCTACCATCTGCGCCTGTGGGTCGAGTTGCGCCACGGCCTTGCCGGAGATTTCGATGCCGCCGGCAGTTTTGTTGGCAGTCGCGGGGTCGAGCTTGGGCTTTGGCGGGGTGAGCAGTTCCAGAATCGCCACATAGGTCTTGCGCGGCACCGCGTCGCCCCAGGCCTTGTCGCGTAGGATGATCTCCAGCAACTCGTCCATCGCCTCGGTCCAAAGGCCGCGCACCATCAGCACACGGGCCTTGGCAAGACGGGTATCAAAGTCCCGCTTGTTGCCGGCAATCAAGGCATCAAACTGGTCTGCAGACCACGTCCCACGTGCGTCAGCAGATACAAAATTGATAGCGTCCAGGAATTGCTTGAGCGCTTCAAAGCGCAACTGGCGTGGAATGGCAGCCAGCGCCGGTGCCAGCGCCGCCTCAGCGTCCTGCAGCATATCGTTCTCGATCAGCAGCTTGACATAGTCGTAGCGCGCATCGTCATTGCCCGGGTTGATGCTCAGCGCTTCGTGCAACTTGTTCAGGGCGGCTTGCGGGTCCCCGGCGGCAATCAGCGCCTGGGCGTCTTCGGCTTCGGCCTGCGCTTCGAGCTCGTCTTCCGATGGCAAGTGCTTGTCGAGGAACTCCTTGATCTTGCCCTCGGGCAGCGCGCCCATGAAGCCGTCGACCGGCTTGCCACCCGACATCAGAATACACGTGGGGATGGAGCGGATGCCAAAGGCCTGGCTGAGCTGCTGCTCCTGGTCGGAGTCGATCTTGACCAGCTTGAAGCGCCCGGCGTAATCGGTCTCCAGCTTTTCCAGCAGGGGGCCAATCACCTTGCAAGGGCCGCACCAGGGTGCCCAGAAGTCGATCAGAACGGGAATGGAGGCAGAAGCCGCGATGACTTCGGTGTCGAAGTTTTGAAGGGTGACATTGATCATGGGGAAAGTGTACTGCCCCCACACTCCACCGCTTCGCGGGTCGTTGCCCCCCAAGGGGGCGCTTTTGCCTAGGGGCGGCCCGGCGGCAAACTAGTTCACAGCAAAAACGTAAAATTGGGCTATGACAAACATCCAAATCGGCGTCGTCATGGGTTCCAGTTCCGACTGGGACACCATGCAACATGCAGTGCAGATTCTCCAACAGTTTGGCATCAGTTACGAAGCGCGTGTCGTTTCGGCGCACCGCATGCCCGATGACATGTTCGCCTATGCCGAAAGCGCGGTTGGGCGGGGACTACGTGCCATCATCGCCGGAGCGGGTGGCGCAGCCCACCTGCCAGGCATGCTGGCGGCCAAGACCACGGTGCCGGTGCTGGGCGTGCCGGTGGCCAGCAAACATCTCTCGGGCGTCGACTCGCTGCACAGCATCGTGCAGATGCCCAAAGGCATCCCGGTGGCGACCTTCGCCATTGGTGCACCGGGTGCGGCGAATGCCGCGCTGTTTGCCGTCGCGTTGTTGGCGGCCGACCATCCCACCCTGCGCAAAAAGCTCGACGAGTTTCGTGCCCACCAGACCGAAGTGGCCCGCGGCATGACGGTACCACCGGTGTTATGAACGAGGTTGCGCTGGGCAGCAATGTGGAAATGACGCTGGGCGTCATGGGTGGCGGGCAACTGGGGCGCATGTGTGTGCATGCGGCGCAAAGCATGGGCTACTACACCGCGGTGCTCGACCCCGATCCCCTGAGCCCGGCAGGGCGGGTGAGCCACCACCACATTCAGACCCCTTACACCGACCCTGCGGGTCTGGAACAGCTGTCCCGGTGCTGCGTGGCCGTTACCACTGAGTTTGAGAATGTGCCTGCGCAGGCGCTGGCCGAACTGGAAAAAACGCGACCGGTGTCTCCAGGCTCCCGCGCAGTCGCCATCGCGCAGGACCGTGCCCTGGAAAAAGCCCACTTCGTGCAATGTGGCGTGCCCTGTGCACCCTATGCGGTGCTCGAGACCGCGGCGCAGGTTGCCGCAGTTGCGGACGAACCGAGCGCCGCGCCGGGCCGCCCCAAGCAAGCGAGCGCCCCCCTGGGGGGCAGCGAAGCACACAGCGTGGCGAGCGTGGGGGCCAGCTTGTTGCCGGGCATTCTCAAGACATCGCGCCTGGGCTACGACGGCAAGGGGCAGGTGCGGGTAGCGAACCATGCCGAACTGGTGCAGGCATGGAACGATTTGAAGCAGGTCCCGTGCGTGCTGGAAAAGCTGTTGCCGCTGCAACTGGAGTGCTCGGTGATCGTGGCGCGCAGTGCAGATGGCACCTGTGTGCATCTGCCAGTGCAGCGCAACCTGCACCGTGACGGCATCCTGGCGGTGACCGAGGTTTATGAAGGAAATGTGCCCGCAGCGCTTGCAGAACGCGCGGTAGCAGCTGCGAAATCGATAGCATCCGGCCTGGGTTATGTGGGCGTTTTGTGCGTGGAATTTTTCGTGCTCGACCCCACCAGCCCAGTCGGACAGGCGCTCGGCGGACTGGTGGTGAACGAAATTGCGCCGCGCCCGCACAACAGTGGGCACTACAGTATTGACGCCTGCGATGTGTCGCAGTTTGAACTGCAAGTGCGCACCCTCGCTGGCCTGCCTCTCACCCAACCCCGCCAGCACAGCCCCGCCATCATGCTCAACCTGCTAGGCGACCTCTGGCCTGAAGTGAGAAGTGCGCAGGGAAATTGGGGTCAGATTCCAATTCAGGACAAAAACCATTTGGGAGATGGAGGCGCAACAACGAAATTGGACTCTGACCCCAATTTCAAAGCGGTTCTGGCCCTCCCGGGTACCCACCTCCACCTGTACGGCAAAGCAAAAGCCAGCAAGGGCCGCAAGATGGGGCACCTGACTATTACGGGTGACAGCATGGACATGGTCCGCGCCACCGCGCTGCGGGCCGCTGCCATCCTGGGCATCGCGCCCTTCTGAGGGGCAACGCCCGCCATGATTGTCGTTGCATCTGCTCCTGAATCCATAGCTGCTTGCGCTCGTTCTGTAAGGGCTGGTGGCCTGATTGGCTTGCCGACTGAAACGGTCTACGGGCTGGCGGCGGATGCCTCCAACGACGCAGCCGTTGCCAGCATCTTTGCCGCCAAGGGCCGCCCTGCCACCCATCCGCTGATCGTGCATGTCTCGGCGCACGACGGTGGCATGTCGGCGGTGTCGCACTTCTGTACCAAAGTGCCACCCTTCGCCCAGCAGCTGATGACCGCGTTCTGGCCCGGGCCACTGACCCTCATCCTGCCGCGCCGC
>CAJBVC010000112.1 GCA_903958915.1 uncultured beta proteobacterium | reverse complement strand
CTGAGCACACGCAATTCGTTATCGATGGCGCGCAGATTGAAGTAATTGGTGGCGATGTCGGCGCTCAATATCAGACGCGTATTCTCCAGATCTGCTGCTGATTGCTCTGCCGAGGCACGCGCGCCTGCGATGGTTTGCTGCACACGACCGGCGAGATCGACCTCGTAATTAACGGTCATTGCCACGCTCAGTTCGTTTTGCACCGTAGCGAAGTTCGAGCTTGCGTAGTTGCTGAGCGGCCGGTTGGCCGAAATCTGCTGGCGCGATACGCGCTCACTCAGACCCACCTGTGGAAAGGTACCGCCCTGGGCCGCCGCGAGGGTGGATCGTGCCTGCACCAGCCTCGCAGCGGCCAACACCAGGGTCGGGCTGTTGACTGCAGCGCGCTGCTCCAACGCGTCCAGTTCCGCATCGCCAAAGCGCCGCCACCACGCGTTTCTGGGTGCGGCATCACTTGGCGTGGCTTGTCGCCACGGCGCCTCGGCGCTCCACGCGGGCGGCATGTCCAGCGCCGGCTTTTGGTATGCAGGGCTGGTGACGCAAGCCGACAGTGCAGATGCGACTATCGTCATCAAGATGCTACGCAGAGCGATCACGGACGCTCCTGGCTGGGTGCAACCACGACGGTTTGCCCGTCAGCCATCCAATCCGGTGGATTGAGTACCAGGCGCTCGGTCTCGCTGATGCCGTCCAGCACCTCAAATTCGGCTCCATAGTTGCGCCCGACACTGACCTTGCGCAGTGTGACACGCCCCTGCGCATCAACAACGGCAAGCATGGTGCCACTGGCTCGAAACAAAAGTGCATTGGTAGGCGCCACCAACGATTGGCTGGCCGACAGCGGCAGCGCGACCTGCACGTAGGAGCCCGGCATCAACATGCCCTCCCGATTGGGCAGTGCCACCTCCACCTGCATGGTGCGGGTCACCGCGTCAACCGATGCCGATGTGCGGGCCACCTTCCCCATGAAACGTTGCCCCCGTAACTCCCCCTGCGTGACGACCACTTCCTGCCCGGCTTTGACCAGTTGTGAATAGGCTTGAGGCACACTGACGTAGACGCGCAACGGATCGGTTTGTGACAGGTTGAACAGCACTCGCGAGCTGTCGATAAGGTCGCCTACATCCACATTGCGTCGCGTAATCACTCCCGCAAAGGGTGCCACTACGCGCTTGAATTCCTCCAACTGACGCAGGCGCTGAACGTTGGCCTGCGCTGCGTCCAGATTGGCCTGCGATTGCGCCACTGCGCTGCGCCGCTCATCCAGATCCTGCTGCGACACAACGTCTTTCTTGCGCAGCCCCTCCCACCGCTCGAGCGTACTCTTGGCTAATGCCAGACTGGATACGGACTGCTCGCGGGCGGCTTGCGCCTGCAATAGTTGCTGGTCGATCTCGGGTGTTTCAATTTCTGCCAGCAATTCGCCCTTGGCCACCTTGCTGCCGATGTCCGCGTTCCAGCGCTTGACATAACCACTGGCGCGTGCGGCGACCGGCGATTGCACGAAACCCTGCAACGTGCCCGGCAGGGCCAGTGTCTGACTGGCGCCACCGCGCTTGGCGACCGCCGTTTTTACATACTGCCTGGACTGCTCGGTGCTGGTAGCCTCCAGCGCGTGTGCATTGGCCATTCGGACCATAACCGTGCGACTCCCACCCAACACCAGCAGAGCCAGCACGACCAGGCTGGCGATCTTGGCTCTGCTCACGATTTGCCGGCGTTTGAGCAGCTCTGTGTGGGCTTCTTCCGGATCGAATGCAATCGGGTGTACACCCAGTGCCGAATGGCGTTCCTCAGTCATAGCCTAAGTCTCCTGGGTCTGGATAACGGTCGGGGGTTGCGGGCTACGCGCCGTCTGGCGGCGCGCAAGACGCTGGTGCACTGCGGCAAAAACCACGGGCACAAAGAACAGGGTGGACACGGTGGCAAAAATCAAGCCACCAATCACGGCGCGACCCAAGGGAGCGTTTTGCTCGGCACCTTCACCTAAGCCAAGGGCCATCGGAATCATGCCGATCACCATGGCCAGCGCAGTCATCAGCACGGGCCGGATGCGCGTGGCGCCGGCTTCCAGTGCGGCTGCCAGCGGTGGTACACCTGCCTCGCGGCGCTGCCTGGCAAACGAGATCAGCAAGATGCTGTTGGCAGTGGCCACACCCATGGTCATGATGGCACCCGTGAGAGCCGGAACGCTTAGTGTCGTGTTCGTGATGAACAACATCCAGGCGATGCCAGCCAGGGCCGCAGGTAACGCGGCAATGATCACCAGGGCATCCACCCAGGACTGGAAATTGATGACGATCAACAGGTACACCAATATGATGGCCATGGCCAGCCCCATGCCCAAGCCCAGAAACGACGCCTGCATGGTTTCAACCTGACCTCGCAGCACGATTTGGTTGCCGCGTGGCAGTCTGGTCCGCATCTGGTCTACGAGCTCTTGCACACTGCTGGCGACGCTGGCCAGATCCGTGCCTTGTACGCTCACATAAATGTCAATGGCAGGCATGATGTTGTAGCGCGAGGCAACTGCCGGCATCCGGCTGGACGTCGCCTCAACCAGATTGCCCAGCAGCTGCGTGCTCCCGGTAGCACCCGCTGCAGGGCCTGTGCCCGTGCCAATCGGCATATTGAGCAATGCGTCCAGCGAATCGATCTGGTATTGCGGTGTTTGCACCGCAATGCTATACACAACGCCATTTTGCGGATTGAGCCAGAAAGCCGGTGCTGTTTGCGAACTGCCGGACAGCGATATGAGTACGTTTTGCCCCACGTTGGCGGCGCTAAGGCCCAGTTGTTGCAGACGCGAGCGGTCCATTTGCAGGCTTAGCGCCGGCAAATTCTGCCTTTGGTG
>CAJBVC010000111.1 GCA_903958915.1 uncultured beta proteobacterium | reverse complement strand
TGGTTTTGCGATACGAGCAAAAACACCATGCCATTGAAGGGGTCAGCCCCAAAGATGCACTGCGGTTTCTGATGGAGGCGCGCGGTCTGAAGCAGGAAGACCTCAGCGCCATTGTCGTGCAGAGCAATTTGTCGGCGATTCTGGCGGGCAAACGAAAAATCAGTGCAACGTTGGCTGGAAAACTGGGCAAGTTTTTCGGCATAAGTGCTGCCGTGTTCGTGCCAATGTAGGTGGCCGGCTTGACGACAAACTGTTTGCGCCGCTGGATGGCGGCAAGGACTTTCGAGTGGCGCAGAACCGCGAGGCCTGTCAGGCCGTTGCACGTTGCCTGCTCGCCTGAGGTGACATTCCCTGCCGGTATCAGTCCAGCTTGGCGCCGGATTTGGTTACTGCCTCGGCCCAGCGCGGCATTTCGGCGGCCAGGAATTTGGCGAAATCGTCCGATCCCAGGTAGGCCGGGTCGGCACCCTGGGTGATCATGCGATTGCGGATATCGGGCATCGCCAGCACCTGTTTAAAGGCATCACTGAGCTTGGCGACCACGTCCTTGGGGGTGGCCGCTGGTGCCAGAAATCCGTAGAAACCGACCACCTCAAAGTTCTTGATGCCCGACTCAATCGCGGTCGGAATGTCGGGCAGGGCCGGGTTGCGCTCGCGGCTGGTCACGGCCAGGGCGCGCACCTTGCCTTGTTTGTGGTACGCCGCTGCCTGCGGGATCGACTCGGCCATGAATTCCACCTGCCCGCCCATCAGGTCGGTGAACGCAGGGGCGCTGCCGCGGTAGGGAATGTGGACCATGAACAGCCCGGTGGCGGTCTTGAACATTTCTGGCGCCAGATGGCTGATCCCACCATTGCCGGCAGAGCCATAGTTGATCTGTCCCGGGCGCGAACGCACGTAGCTGATGAACTCCGGCAAGGTCTTGGCCGGCACTTTGGGGTTCACCAGCAACGCGAGCGGCTGCATGGCGGTGCGTGCCAGCGGCACGAAGTCGCGCAGGGTGGCGTAGGGCAACTTCCCGTAGAGGGCAGGGTTGATCACCATCACCCCGGTATTGGCCAGCATGATGGTGTAGCCGTCGGCAGGTGCTTTCATCACCTCTTGCGCGCCGACGGTACCGCCAGCGCCGGACTTGTAGTCGATCAACACCGGCTGTCCTAGCACACTCTGGAGTTTTTCCGACAGCAGCCGCGCATGCAGGTCCAGCGGACCACCCGCTGGAAAGCCGATCACGATCTTGACCGGTTTGTCGGGAAACGCTGCGCTGGCCCACAGCGTGGTGGTGGCCAATAACGCCGCTACGAGCGTCTTGGCGGCAGAGTGTGATTTCATTTTCTTTCCTACTTGGTTGTTAAAAAGTTAAAGACTGCGAACAGGGTTGCGTCCGGTGTTTCGGTCATCTGGTGGTGGCCTACTGGCAGGCTGACGACCGAGGTCTTGTTGTCGCTGGAGCGGGCGGCATCGATGAGCGATTTGGCTGCTTTCTCCTGCGTCATCTGGTCCTGGGCGCCCAACACAAATAGCACCGGGCAACGCACGGCAGCCATCGCTGCGAGGCCATTGCCATAGTCGTTACACGCCTTGAAGCCGCGGTGAAATACATTCACTGCCGTGTTGCTGGCCAGCACACGGCGTCCCAGGGCCATGCTGGCGCCAAACACCCAGGTGCCCGGCCCCAGCGCCGAGGGCGGAGCCGCCAGGGTGCTGCGTGAAAACACATTGATCATCTCCAGCGCCTTCATCGGGTCGGAGATCGATGTTTCCAGCAATACAGGTGACACTTTCATGGGAAACGCGGTTCCTACCAGCACCAGATGGTGGATGCGCTGCTGCAGTCGGGACGCGGCTTCCAGCGCAATGAGCGAACCCCAACTGTGGCCCACCAGTGCGGCACTCTGCACACCCGCAGCATCGAGCAGCGCCCCGATGAAATCTGCCGCTTCCTCCACGGTCGACGGCGCCTCACCGCCGCTGCGGCAGTGCCCGGGCAAATCCACCGCCAGCACATTCCAGCCGTGGTGCGCGAGATACCGGCTTTGCAAGATCCAGACGCTGTGATCGTGCAGCACGCCGTGAATGAAGACCACGGTGGGCTTGGCTGCATCAAACGCCTTGCCGCCGGTATAACAGTAGGCCTGCGCGCCATTCACCACATAGTTCATTGGGCACCTGCCTTTTCTGCCGCTTTCAGGGCACGCTTCAAGTCGTCTATCAGGTCGTCGGGGTCCTCCAGTCCGATCGACAGGCGAATCGTGCCCTGCGTGATGCCCGCACCAGCCAGGGCCTCGTCGGTCATGCGAAAGTGGGTGGTGCTGGCCGGGTGAATCACCAGGCTGCGGCAGTCGCCCACGTTGGCCAGGTGGCTGAAAATCTTGAGCGTTTCGATGAATTTCTTGCCTTGTTCGCGGTTGCCCTTGAGGTCGAAACTGAATACGGAACCGGCGCCGCGTGGCAACAGCTTCTGCGCCAGTGCATGACTGGGATGTGTCTCCAGCAGCGGGTGGCCGACACGGCCTACAAACGCTTGGCTGGCCAGGAACTGCACCACTTTTTCGGTGTTGCGCATGTGGCGCTCCATGCGCAGACCCAGCGTCTCCACACCCTGCAAGATCAGCCAGGCCGAGTGCGGGCTCA
The DNA here is from genome assembly GCA_903958915.1 of uncultured beta proteobacterium. Taxonomy (GTDB): domain Bacteria; phylum Pseudomonadota; class Gammaproteobacteria; order Burkholderiales; family Burkholderiaceae_C; genus Allorhodoferax. The sequence continues at coordinate 1,675 of CAJBVC010000111.1, read as the reverse complement.
GGCAGGCGCCAAAGTCGCGCAGACCTTCGCGCCGCGCTCGCAGCAAGAATGCGCCTACGGTGCTTTCTTCGCTGAAGTTCATGTTGTGAAAACCGGCATAGGGCGCCGCCAGTTCATCGAACTTGCCGCTGGACTCATAGGCACGTGCCCAATCGAAACTGCCGCCATCGACCACGATGCCGCCAATCACTGTGCCGTGCCCCGATAGAAACTTGGTGGCCGAGTGGTAGACCAGGTCGGCACCCAGTGCCAGGGGCTGCATCAGCCAGGGCGAGGTAAGCGTCGAGTCCACCAGCAAGGGCACGCCATTCTCATGGGCCAGCGCCGCCACGGTGGGAATGTCCAGCACATCCAGGCCGGGGTTGCCCACCGTTTCGCCGAAGAAAAGTTTGGTGTTGGGCTGCACTGCCGCGCGCCAGGCATCGATGTCGCCCGGTGGGACAAAGGTTGTATCAATGCCAAAGCGGCGCAGGGTGTAGTGCAGCAGGTTTTGCGAGCCGCCGTACAGGGCCGTGCTGGCCACAATGTGGGAGCCCGCGCCCATCAGGGTTGCAATGGATAGGTGCAGGGCAGCCTGTCCGCTGGCCGTGGTGATGGCGCCAATGCCACCTTCCAACGCGGCTACGCGTTGCTCCAGCACCGCATTGGTCGGGTTGCTGATGCGGCTGTACACGTGGCCGGCACGTTCCAGGTTGAATAGCGACTGGGCATGCTCGCTCGACTCGAAGACGAAGGATGTGGTCAGGTGAATGGGCACCGCACGCGCCCCGGTGGCGGGGTCGGGTGAGGCACCTGCGTGCAATGCCAGCGTGTCAAAGCCGGGGTCAGCGTAGCCGGACATAAGTTCGTTCTCCAAGCACAGTTGTAAGGGAAATCGCCCCATTGTGGGCTATATTCACCAACGCCATTTCAACCCTGATTCACAGAGCCACGTATGAAAGTCAGTGATATTTTGCGCGTAAAAGGGAACACGCTGTACACCGCAGCCCCCGACGAACCTCTTTCCAAGGCGCTGACCCTGATGTCCGGGCAGGACATCGGCTCATTGGTGGTGATGGAGCACGGTGACCTGGTGGGCATGCTCACCTTTCGCGAAGTGATCACACAACTCGTCAAGAGCGGCGGCGTGATTGGCACAACGCTGGTGCGCACGGCCATGGACGACCATCCCCTGACATGCACGATGGAGACCGACATGGACGAAGTGCGCCGCATGATGCTCGATCGCCACGCGCGCTATATGCCGGTGATGGATCGCCGCATGCTGATGGGTGTGATCAGCTTTTACGACGTCGCCCGCGCGGTGGTGGACAGCCAGAATTTTGAGAACAAGATGCTCAAGGCCTACATCCACGACTGGCCTGATGGAGAAGACCCGAATACTACGGTTGTTTGACAGCGGTCCGCGCTGAACCCAGGGGCGGGCGTCGGGGATAATGCGTCCCCATGAGCGGAAATACTTTTGGACATCTTTTTGCGGTCACCAATTTCGGTGAATCGCACGGCCCGGCCATTGGCTGTGTGATTGATGGCTGCCCTCCGGGCATGGAACTGTGCGAGGCCGATATCCAGATGGACCTGGACCGCAGGCGCCCCGGCACCAGTCGGCATGTGACGCAACGCAATGAGCCCGATGCGGTGCAAATCCTCAGCGGCGTGTACCAGGGCAAGACCA
>CAJBVC010000110.1 GCA_903958915.1 uncultured beta proteobacterium | reverse complement strand
GCATTGACAAAGATGCGCTGCACCTGAGGGTCCTGTGCGGCGGTGCGCAGCACCGCCAGGTGCCCCGGTGTCCAGACAGTCGGGTCCACATCCAGGCGATCGGCGCGGACTACCTTGATGCTCGAGACTTCCTCGCGCTCCGCACGCGACATCCGGTGCGCTGGCATGGGTTTAAGCCAGATATCGGCGTCCAGGCCCAGTTGGTGTGAGGCGTGGCCTGTCAGCATCGGGCCGCCTCGCGGTTGCGCCAGATCGCCAACCAAAATACCGTTCCAACCACTGGCCTGCGCTGCTGTCGGCGCAAAGCGCTCGATGAACCGGATCAGTTCTGGGTGGCCCCAGTTGCGATTGCGCGAGGGACGCATGGCCTGCCAAGTCGGGCCATCGGCAGGCAAGGCTTGTGCTCCTGCCAGGCAACCGCGGGAGTAGAAGCCAATCGGCTCGGGTTCCAGCGGCGCAGCTTTGGTGGCACGTCCAAACAACGCTTTGGCGGGGGTGTCGGCGTTGGCTGGGCCATCCAGCGGGGGTAGCGCAGCGGATGTGAGACTGCCCTTATCTTGCGCCGCCACCGGGCCGCAACATAACGCTGCACACAGTGCAATCGACAGAGGGATGCCGCATGGGTGTGTCATCGGTTTAGCCTACAGCGGGATGCAACAACTGCATGGTGCCGGCGTCGGCGTCGACCTCAACCTCGGCGCCCACGGGAATCGTGAACTTGCGTTTGATATGGCCGATCATGGCGCCGCGGTACACCGGCACGTTCAACGTGAGAAAGTAGTCGTCAAATACTTCGTCGAGCGTCAAGGTGCCGAATTTTCCTTCACCCGGCTCGCACTTGGTGAATTTGCCAATCACCACACCGGACAACTGGTCCAGCGCGCCGCACAGCCGCAAGGTCGACAGCATGCGGTCAATGCGATAGATGTATTCGTTGATCTCTTCCAGGAACAGAATGCCGCCACGCAAGTCGGGCATATAGATTGAGCCTGCCAGCGACGACAGCACCGCCAGGTTACCTCCCCCCAGTCGACCACGGGCCTTGCCGCCACGCAGGGTGGTGGTGCGGTCGTGCGCTTGCACCAGATTGTCGCCGCGCTCGCCCGTGGGATTGCGCAACAGCGGCGACTGGCCCTGCATCACCATCGCCTTGAAGTGCCGCACGCTGAAGTCATTCCACTCCGACTCCGCAACCGGGCAATGAAACGTGACCAGACCGGTTTGTCGCGTGATGGCATTGACCAGCGCCGTGATGTCAGAGAACCCCCCGAAGAACTTGGGGTTGCTGCGTATCAATGCGTAGTCCAGCTTGTCCACAATGCGGTTGCAGCCGGAGCCGCCGGTCACGGCGAGGATGCCCGCCACATTCGGATCGGCAAACATTGTGTTGATGTCCGCGGCGCGCTGGCTGTCGGTGCCCGCGAACTGTCCGTAACGGCCCCGGGCGTTGGCGCCGAGCTTGACCTTGAAGCCCAGGGCCTGGATGGTCTCGATGGCCAGTTGCATCGGTTCGCGCTCGTAGGTGGCATTGGCGGGGCTCACCAGACCCAGCGTGTCGCCCTCTTTCAGGCGTGCTGCCAGCAACTGGGTTGGCGCCGCGGCGCTGGCCGCTGTTAATGGGCCGGTGGCCAGCGCGCCTCCCATGGAGAGTGCACGCACAAAGTCTCGACGCTGCAGGGTCATAGCGAGTCCATTCATCCAACACCGAGTGCCTTGAGGCGCGCCTGCGCCACATTGGTAATAAAGCGTACCAGTCGACGCGATGACTGTGCAAGCGGCGCGTTCGCAGCTGTCAGCAAAAATAGGGAAATCGGAATGCCGGTCTCCAGTGGGCGGATGCGTACACGCGTCGGGTCTGCCGAGGTGGCGGTAAACGGGTCGACTACCGTCATGCCCGCACCTGACTCGACCAGCGCACGCGCCAATTGGTAGGTTTGGACCGTCACGCGGCTGCGCGGCACTGTGCTGGCGGCTTCAAAAGCATCGGTCACCAACATGCCCAATGGGTCACTATCCTCTAGCGCAATCACCTCCGTGCTGATGTCGGCCAGTGCCAGCGTGCCAGCGCGCGCCCCTTCCGGACTGCCAAGCGGGCACAACGCCATGAGCGGGCCGCTGGCGAGCACCTCGGACTTGATGCCCGGATGGCGCGGGTCTTGCAACGACAAGGCCAGATCGGCTTCCCCCAACAGCAGGGCGCTGACGATTTCGCGGGTGTGGTTGGTGGCGAGGAAGCAGCGCGCAGTGGGGAACGCCTGCGTCCATTGCCGCACTGCATCGGGCACGACCGAGGCACCCAGCGTCGGGCTGCTCACCAGTCGCAACTGTTCTGCTTCATCCGAGCGCAGGCTGGCAGCTAGCCGTCGTATCGATTGAAGGTCGCGGTTGACTTTTTCCACTTCAACGAATAGACGTTGCGCCTCCGGCGTGGCGTAAAGCTTGCCACGCACGCGGTCGAACAAGGGCAGGCCCAGGCGCAGCTCACAGTGCTGCAGGGCCTTGGTGGCTGCGGGTTGTGAGATGTGTAGAAGCTGTGCGGCACCGCTGATGGTGCCGGCCTGCATCACCGCGTGGAAAACTTCGATGTGTCGCAGGCGCATGCCAGTGGCTCAATGGAAGAACAGGTAAGCCACCCAGATTGCCGCGAGCACGCCCGCGAGGTCGGCAATGAGTCCATAGGTGATGGCATAGCGCACACGTTTGACACCCACCGAGCCAAAGTACAGCGCGATGATATAAAACGTGGTGTCGGTGGCGCCCTGGAATATGCCTGCCAGGCGCCCCACAAAGGAGTCCACGCCGTAGGTTTGCATGGCATCAATCATCATCGCGCGTGCGCCGCTGCCGCTGATGGGTTTCATCAGTGCGGTCGGCAGCGCTGGCGTGAAATCGGTGTTCCAGCCCAATTGGGTGAACGTCCAGGTGAATCCACTCACGATAAAGCCCATGATGCCGGAATTGCGCAACACGCTGATGGCCACCAGCATGCCGACCAGGTACGGGATGATGGTCAACGACGTCTGAATGCCGCCTTTGGCACCATCAATGAACGCATCAAACACATTCACCTTTTTGCGCAGGGCGCCGATCAGAAAGGCCGCGATGATGGTGGCCAGCGTCACATTGGCGGCTACTTTGGAAAACAGCTCGATATCGGAGCGGGTCATGTAGTTCACCATGGCCCAGACCATGCCGCCAATCACTGCGGTTATGCCGCCGAGCCAGCCCAGCACAACACGGTCCCACAGGCTGATGCGCTGCTTGATAGAAACCGTGATCAGGGCCACCAGGGTGGCCACGTAGGTTGCGATCAGGATCGGCAGAAACACATCCGACGGGTCCTTTGCTCCCAGCACCGCACGCTGGGCGATGATGGAAATCGGGATCAGAGTCAGCCCGGAGGTCTGCAGCACCAGAAACATGATCTGGGCGTTGGTGGCTTCCTCCTTGTTGGGATTCAAGCTTTGCAGGCTGTCCATGGCTTTCAAACCAAATGGGGTGGCGGCATTGTCCAGACCCAGAAAGTTCGCCGAAAAATTCATCACCATATGGCCTGTGGCCGGATGGTCCTTGGGCACCTCAGGAAAGATGCGCGAGAAAAACGGGCCAATGGCCCGGGCAATGAAGCCAATCGCGCCGGCGCGTTCGCCAATGTTGAGCAGGCCCAGCCACAAGGTCATGACGCCGGCCAGGGGCAGCGCAATGTCCATCACCGCCACTTTGGCGGACGAGAACGTGCCATCAATGACGCGCTTGAACACTTCGGTGTCGCCCATGAACAGCCACTGCGCCAAAGCGGCGGCAAAGCCGACAAGGAAAAACCCGGACCAGATGTAGGAAAGAGCCATGGTGCTTGCGTCTACCAGCGTGATGTGTAGGGCCGACCCGGCGCAGTGGGTGCAGCGAGTCGCATGCCCTCAGCGGTGTTCACGACGTCCAGCAGGGCAGCGGTCTCCGCGTCCATTTGACCGTCGTACTTGCTAGGGCGAAACTTCATCTGAAACGTGGCAAGGCTGTCGCGCGTCAGTTCATCGAAAGCACCACTGCGGGAAGTGCCAAAGCCGTAGTCGGCCAGCTTCCCCTGAAACCAGGCGGCGTCGGGCAACTGCATCTCATAAACGACTTTGCGATTGGCCACCATGTCTGCATCGGGCCAGGCGATCAGGCCCACGTCGGCCAGGCGCTTCCAGGGGAAAAGGGGGCCAGGGTCCTGCTTGCGTCCCGGGGCAATATCGGCGTGACCTACGATGCGATCGGGCTTGATGTCATGGCGTGCGACGATTTCCTTGCACAGCGCGACGACTTCGTCGATCTGCTTTTCCGAAAAGGGGGCGTATACGGGAGTGCCATCAGGGCCCTTGACCCACCCGGGATTGACGATCTCAATGCCGACCGAGCTGGCATTGAGATTGTTGTGCCCTTTCCAGAAACTCGGCCCAGCGTGCCACGCGCGATTAGTCTCATTCACCAGTTGGTAGGTCACAACCGGCTCATCGCGGACCAGGTAGTGGCTCGACACCGGCCGACTCGAGGGCTGGGTCAGCATTTTCAGCGAGCTTTCGAAATTGCCTACGGTGTAGTGCAGCACCAGAAACAGCACACGGCTGTCCTGGTTCTCAGACGTGAAACTGTTGTTCACGCGCACACCCGAGGCACACCCGCCAAGCAGCAGCGCCAGGGCCGCCGTGCACAGGACGGCGCCGCGCTGAAACGAAACCTTGGCGGGCAAGTAGTGGGTGCGGCGAAAGATTCTTGGAAGAGAGGCCATAGACGGATCAGCTTACATCAGAGGGCAAACGGGGAGCATAGCAATTGTGTGGTTGTGCATAACGAACAGGCATGGATGCAAGATCTGCAGCATATCGGGCAACGCTCAAGAGCCGCGGGTGGAAGTTGGGGGATACGAGAGCATCCACAAGCCACCAAAGGTGAGCGCGCCATTGACCAACAGAATCTCCAGGCCGAGTTGGTAGCTGCCAAAGAGCGCGCGCTGGTTGGCATCGAGCGCATAGCACAAGGCGGGTGAGGCAAAAGCTACCCAGGGCACCCATCGTTCGCGCTCGGTGCGCTGGGTCAGGATGCAGATCGCAAAATGTCCCAGTAACGGCCCGTAGGTGTAAGCGGCAAGTTTGAGGATCAGGCCGATCATGCTCGGGTCATTGACCCACTTGAAGGCCATCACCAAAGCCAGAAAGACGGCTGCAAAACCGAGGTGCACACGTTGGCGAACCCGT
>CAJBVC010000109.1 GCA_903958915.1 uncultured beta proteobacterium | reverse complement strand
GACAGGCCAGCGCTACAGGAGTTGCTGGGCCGCAAGATTGCCTGCTTTGAGGCCGCACGACTGGCCCAGTTCTGACCTGCCGACCGGATGCGCGTCGTGCATAGCTTAATATGCGGGTTCCGTGGCCTGGCATGTCGCACAGGTCCAATCTTCACAGGCTGCACAGCAGCCCCATTTCGTAGGAGTGATGAATGACCCAATTCCGTCTGCGTCCCACCAAGATTGCGCTGCTGTGCGCGGTGGCCCTGCCCGCCCTCATGGCGCTGGCTCCCGTTTCGGCAAAAACCCTGGTGTACTGCTCTGAAGGCAGCCCGGAGAATTTTTATCCGGCCATCAATACCACAGGTACTTCCTTCGACGCCAACGAACAGATTTACGACAACCTGGTCGACTTCGAGCGTGGCGGCACCAGCCTGGTGCCCAACCTGGCCACCAAATGGACCATCTCCAAAGACGGCCTGGAATACACCTTTCACCTGCGCAAGGGCGTGAAGTGGCACTCCAACAAGAACTTCACGGCCACCCGCGACTTCAACGCCGACGACATCCTGTTCATGTTCGAGCGCCAGTGGAAAGAGAACGACCCCTACTTCAAGGTCACCAGCCAGAACCACGCGTACTTTGGTGACATGGGCATGCCCAAACTACTCAAGTCGGTAGACAAGGTCGATGACTACACCATCAAGATCACGCTGAACCAGCCCGAGGCCCCGTTCCTGTCGAACCTGGCTATGCAATTTGCCGGGGTGCAGTCCAAGGAATACGCCATTGCCATGTTGAAGGCCGGTACGCCGGAAAAGATCGACCAGGAGCCGCTCGGTACCGGCCCCTTCCAGATGGTGCAGTACCAGAAAGACGCCCTCATCCGCTACAAGGCATTTGACAAGTATTGGGGTGGCAAAGCCAAGATCGATGACCTGATCTTTGCCATCACCCCCGACGCATCGGTGCGCTGGGCCAAGCTGCAAAAAGGCGAGTGCCATGTCATGCCCTACCCCAATCCGGCAGATCTGGATGCGATTCGCAAGGATGCCAATGTGACCGTGCTGGAACAGCCCGGCTTGAACGTAGGCTATCTGGCCTACAACACCCAGAAGAAGCCGTTTGACGATGTACGGGTGCGCAAAGCCATCAATATGTCGATCGACAAGAAGGCGATCGTGTCTGCTGTGTACCTGTCCACCGGCGTCCCGGCAACCAACCCGATTCCACCGACACAATGGTCCTACAACAAGGCCGTCAAGGACGATGCGTTCAATCCCGCTGAAGCCAAGAAACTGCTTGCCGCAGCGGGCTACCCCAACGGCTTCACGACCGACCTGTGGGCCATGCCGGTGCAGCGCCCCTACAACCCCAACGCCAAGCGCATCGCGGAGCTGATGCAGGCCGATCTCGCCAAAGTGGGCGTGAAGGCTGAGATCAAGAGCTTTGAGTGGGGCGAATATCGCAAACGCATGCAGAACGGTGAGCACCAGATGGGCATGCTGGGATGGACGGGTGACAATGGCGACCCCGACAACTTCCTCAACACCCTGCTGGGCTGCAGTTCAGCCAAGAACAATGGCTCCAACGTGGCCAAGTTCTGCTACCAGCCGTTTGAAGATCTGGTGCAAAAAGCCAAGGTGGTTTCCAACCCGGCAGAGCGGACCAAGTTGTACGAAAAAGCGCAGGTGATTTTCAAGGAGCAGGCGCCCTGGTTCACCATTGCCCATGCAGTGCAAATCAAGCCGATTCGCAAGGAAGTCATCGACTTCAAGCTCAGCCCGTTTGGTCGCCATACCTTTTACGGTGTCGACATGAAGTAATCGAGCCTGCACTTTTGCAGCCCCAAGGGCCGGCGCAAGCCGGCCTTTTTCATATGTGAAAAAGGCCTTTTGCGCCCGACTGGTGGGCGTGCGAAGCTCCTGAATCAGGAGCAATCAGCAAACCCGGTTGCGACCCTCCTGCTTGGCGCGGTACAGGGCCGCATCGGCTTGTGCCACCAAGGAGGTTGCTTGGCCATCGTCTGAAGGGATGCACGATGCCACGCCCAGGCTGATGGTGACCACCGGCCCCACCGGAGATTGCGGGTGGGCAATGGCCTGTGCCTCGCAGGCCGCGCGCAAGCCTTCGGCAAAGCGTGTTGCCGCTGCATGGTCGGCACCAGGAATCAGCACCACGAACTCCTCACCGCCATAGCGCGCGACCAGATCTCCCGCACGACCTACCGCCTGCACGAACACCTGCGCGACGGCAGCCAGACACCGATCACCCTCCAGGTGTCCCAGCGAATCGTTGTACAACTTGAATCCGTCGATATCGGCCATCACCACCGCCAGGGGTGTCTGCGACCGGGCTGAGCGACGCCACTCCTGCGCCAG
>CAJBVC010000108.1 GCA_903958915.1 uncultured beta proteobacterium | reverse complement strand
TGGCTGGCATTGCCCGCAGAAATCAAACCACCCGGCAAAGCTGAACGCAAACCCTTGATGCCGTCGTAGGTGGTGTCCGCACGAATGCCCTCGTCGTCGCTCACCGTGACCTTTTTGGTCATCATGCCCATCACCTTGTCGGCCACACCCATGGTGACGGTAATGGGTGCAATTTCATCCTTGAACAAACCTGCAGCCAGCGCGGCACCGGCTTTTTGCTGGCTGGCGGCACCGTACTCGTCCATCGCTTCACGGCCAATGTTGTAACGCTTGGCCACGTTCTCGGCGGTTTGCAGCATCGACCAATAGACTTCCGGCTTGTTCTTGGCCAGCCACGGGTATTGCAGCATGTGCTGGTTCATTTCCTGAGCGGTGCAAGAAATAGACTCCAAGCCGCCGGCCACATAAATGTCACCCTCATTGGCAATGATGCGTTGCGCTGCGGTGGCAATGGTCTGCAGGCCCGAGGAACAGAAGCGGTTGATGGTCATGCCAGAGGTGGTGATGGGGCAGCCCGCGCGCAAGGCGATCTGGCGCGCGATGTTGACACCGGTGGCTCCTTCAGGCGTGCCGCAACCCATGATCACGTCGTCCACTTCAGCGGCTTCAATGCCGGCGCGCTGGATGGCGTGTTCGACGACGTGGCCGCCCAATGTGGCTCCGTGGGTCATGTTGAAGGCGCCCTTCCAGCTTTTGGTCAAAGGCGTGCGGGCGGTGGAAACGATTACTGCGGATGTCATGTTTGGTTACTCCTGAATTAGTTGAAAGTCTTGCCTTCAGCGGCCAGCTTTGCCAACAGGGGCGCGGGTTGCCAGAACTTGGCATCGTCCAGCGGGTTCTGGGCGAAGCGGTTCATCGCCTGCACCACATTGAACAGGCCCAACTCGTCGGCATAGTTCATTGGGCCACCACGGTGCGCCGGGAAACCGTAGCCGAAGATGTAGACGATGTCGATGTCGCTGGCCTTGTTGGCAATGCCATCCTCCAAAATACGAGCCGCTTCGTTGACCAGCGCGAACACCAGTCGTTGCACGATTTCTTCGTCGGAAATTTTGCGTGGCGTAATGCCCTGGGCCTTGCGGTAGTCTTCAATCATTTGCACTACTTCGGCATTGGGAATGGCGTCGCGCTTGCCTGCCACATAGTCGTACCAGCCAGCGCCGGTCTTCTGACCAAAACGGCCCTTTTCACACAACAGGTCGGCTGTTTTGCTGTATTTCATCTCGGCGCGCTCGGTGGCACGGCGCTTACGGATGGCCCAGCCAATGTCATTGCCGGCCAGGTCTCCCATGCGGAACGGGCCCATGGCCATGCCAAACTTTTCCATCGCCTTGTCGACCTGCTCGGGGGTGCAACCTTCGTCGAGCAGGAATCCGCCCTGGCGGCCGTACTGCTCGATCATGCGGTTACCGATAAAGCCGTCGCACACACCGGATACCACCGCCGTCTTCTTGATCTTCTTGGCGACCGACATCACGGTGGCCATCACGTCCTTGGCGGTCTTCTCACCACGCACCACTTCGAGCAGTTTCATCACATTGGCCGGGCTGAAAAAGTGCAGTCCCACGACATCTTCAGGGCGTTTGGTGAAACTGGCGATTTTGTTGACATCCAGCGTAGACGTGTTGGACGCCAGAATGGCCCCAGGCTTCATGACACGGTCGAGTTCCTTGAACACCGCTTCCTTCACGCCAATCTCTTCAAACACGGCTTCAATCACCATGTCGGTGCCGGTCAGGTCGTCGTAACTGAGTGTGGTGGACAACAGGGCCATGCGCTGCTCGTATTTATCTTGCTTGAGCTTGCCTTTCTTGACCTGGGCTTCGTAGTTCTTGCGGATGGTGGCGACGCCGCGGTCCAGCGCTTCCTGCTTCATTTCCAGCATCTTGACCGGAACGCCTGCGTTGAGGAAGTTCATGGCGATGCCACCGCCCATCGTGCCGGCACCAATGATTGCTACGGAGTTGATAGCGCGTTGCGCTGTATCGGCGGGCACATCCGGTATTTTTGATGCCGCACGTTCGGCCAGAAACAGGTGCCGCAGCGACTTGCTCTCGGCCGTCCACATCAGGTTGATGAAAATTTCGCGCTCTACCGCCATGCCTGCTTCGAATTTGCCTTTGGTGGCAGCCTGCACCGCATCCACACATTTGGCGGGCGCCGGGAAATTCTTGGCCATGCCTTTGGCCATGTTGCGAGCGAACTGGAAGTAGGCGTCACCCTGCGGGTGCTTGCAGGGCAGGTCCCGCACACGCGGCAGCGGGCGTGCATCGGCCACCGAGCGCGCAAACGCCAAAGCCTCTTCTGCCAGGCTCTCGACCGACACAGCCATTTTGTCAAACAGCTTTTGGCCAGGCAACATGGCCAGCATGTCGCTCTTGATGGCCTCACCACTCACAATCATGTTCAAAGCCGGTTCCACCCCCAGTACGCGGGGCAGGCGCTGGGTGCCACCGGCGCCCGGCAACAGGCCAAGCTTCACTTCGGGCAATGCAATGCTGGAGCCCGGTGCGACGATGCGGTAATGGCATCCCAGTGCCAGTTCAAGGCCTCCACCCATTGCCACGGTGTGGATGGCACCGACCACGGGTTTGGTCGAGTTTTCCAGGACGCCAATCACGCTGTTGAGGTTGGGTTCCTGCATGGCCTTGGAACTGCCAAACTCCTTGATATCGGCGCCACCCGAAAACGCCTTGCCCGCTCCGGTGATCACGATAGCCTTGACTGCGGCATCTGCCGTGGCCATGGCCATGCCATCGGCAATACCCTGGCGTGTAGCGAGTCCCAGGCCGTTGACCGGCGGGTTGTCCAGTGTGATAACGGCGACATCGCCATGAACTTTGTAGTGGGCAGTCATGCTTGGCTTCCTTCAGTAGAAATGAGAAACGAGAAAATAGAACGATCGTACTTTTTTGAATTGTAGGGGCGAAAATACTGGTGATAAGGCACCATTGTCACGACTGGGACAAACATGTCAGACCTCCAGCCACTCCTTGCGTATATCGGTGTTGGAACGCAATTGCTCCGGTGTCCCTTCAAACACGATACTGCCGTGTCCCATCACAAAACAGCGGTCAGAAATCCTCATGGCAATGGTGAGCTTCTGCTCGATCAACAGCACAGAGACACCCCGTTTGCGCAGTTCCTGCAGGTATTCGGCGACCAGTTCGACGATCTTGGGAGCGAGGCCCTCGGTCGGTTCATCGATGATGATGAGGTCCGGGTCGCCCATGAGCGTGCGGCACAGGGTGAGCATCTGTTGCTCGCCACCCGACAGCACGCCGGCCTCGGTGTGCTCGCGCTCCTGGAGACGCGGAAAAAGGCGGTACATGTCCTCGAAACTCCAGCGTGGATTGCGCTTGCCCCGCTTTTGTCCGAGCAACAGGTTCTGGTGCACGGTCAGCTTGGGGAAGATATCCCGGTTCTCTGGCACATAGCCCAGGCCCAAGTGGGCGATCTCAAAGGTCTTGTGGCCCAGTGACTCCTGGCCCTTCCAGACAATGGAACCCTGGCAATCCACCAGCCCCATGATGGCCTTGGCTGTAGTGGAACGCCCGGACCCATTACGCCCCAGCAGCGCCACAATCTCGCCCTCCTTGACGTCCAGATCAACGCCATGCAGCACATGGCTCTTGCCATAGAAGGCTTGTAGGTTGGTTACGCGTAGCATCGTTCAGTGCCCTCCAGCAGCCTGGGCGTCAGCGACCGAAGAGCCGAGGTACGCCTCCTGCACTTTGGCATTGGCGCGCACCGCATCGGGTGTATCAAACGCCAGCACCTCGCCATACACCACCACGGCAATCTTGTCGGCCAGGCCAAACACCACGCCCATATCGTGCTCTACCGTCAACAGGGTCTTGCCTTCGGTCACCGAGCGAATCAGGGCGATAAAGCGGGTGGTCTCGCTTTTGCTCATGCCGGCGGTGGGTTCGTCCAGCAGAATGACATTGGCGCCACCACCAATGGTGATGCCGATTTCGAGCGCACGCTGTTCGGCGTAGGTGAGGTTGATGGCCAATACGTCGCGCTTCTTGTCGAGTTTGATCATTTCCATGAGTTCCCTGGCGCGCTGGTTGGCATCGTCAAGCCCCGACAGAAATTTCAAGAACGTGTAGCGATAACCCAGGCTCCAAAGCACACTGCAGCGCAGGTTCTCGAACACACTGAGCTTGGGAAAGATGTTGGTGATCTGGAAACTACGCGACAACCCCAACCGATTGATCTCAAACGGCTTCATGCCCTGAATGGCCGTGCCATTGAGCAGCACTTCGCCACTTGAAGGCGCAAAGCGGCCGCTGATCAGGTTAAACAAGGTGGACTTGCCAGCACCATTGGGGCCGATGATGGCAACCCGCTCACCCGGGCGCACCGCCAGATTCACCCCACGAATGATTTCGGCCTTGCCAAAACTCTTGCGCAAGTCCTTGAGCTCTACTGCGAAAGGTGCATCTTTGTGCATCAAGAGGCCCTCCGATGCATTTCCTGCTCGATGAATTCCTGAATCGCACCCCACTCCCGCGCGAAGCGCCGACGCACCATCTCGAACAAAACAAACCCGATGCCCATAACGACCACCGAACCCAGCCAACTGCCCGTGCTGGCCACGTTCAAAGTGACGCCAAAAAACTGCAGTTCAGTGCCCTGCCCTCCAGCCAACTGCAGGTGATAGATCATCTCGACCAGTGCCGAAGCACCCGCCAGCATCACCACACCGGTGACCGCCAGGCCCAGGTAGCTTTTCCACAATTGGCGCAGTTTGCCAAAGGCCGCCACCCGCACATTCATCATGATCAGGCTGGCAATGCCACCAGGGGCATACATCACCATGAACAGAAAGATGAGACCCAGATACAGCAGCCAGGCCTTGGTGAACTCGCTGAACAACACGAAGGCCAGCACCATCAACACGGCGCCGATGATGGGGCCGAAGAAGAACGTAGCACCGCCGAGAAAGGTGAACAAGAGGTAGGCGCCGGAGCGGGCCGCACCCACCACCTCTGCCGTGACGATCTCAAAATTCAGCGC
>CAJBVC010000107.1 GCA_903958915.1 uncultured beta proteobacterium | reverse complement strand
CCATAAACGGGTTGCACGATATAGCGCTCAAACGCCAGGCCGACAGCACCTGCCACCGCCATTGCTACCACCATGGCCACAAAAACAGCCACCAGATTTTGGGCAAGCGATTCAGCACTTGTCCAGTCGGCCATGAACCCCATGACCGTAGTCGCCACGAATGCCCCCAGGGCAATGAAAACACCGTGCCCGAAATTGAGCACATCCATCAGGCCGAAGACCAGCGTCAGGCCGGACGCAATGACAAAAATAATCATGCCCATCGCCAACCCCGCCACGGTCAGCGTCAGCCAGGATGATCCTGAACCAATCAAAGGCAGCGCCAGCGTGGCAAGCAGTGGGACAAGCGCCAATGGCTTCCAGTCAAAGTCGACCGCGGCAGTCATATTGCCAAGCCCAGCAAGTCGTGTTGCATGGCTTCGTCGTCTGTGAGTTCCTGCATCGGACCCGCGTGCACGACCCGGCCGTTGTCCATCACGGCGACATGGTCACCCAAGCGTTTGGCGAAACTGATGTTCTGCTCGACCAGCAAAATGGTGGTGCCGGTCTGCTTGAGCTGGCCAAACGCATCAATCATGTTGTTGATGATGGCTGGCGCCAAACCTTTGCTGGGCTCGTCCACAATGAGCAATTTGCGCGGCTCAACAATGGCCCGGGCCACGGCCAGCATCTGCTTTTGTCCGCCCGAGAGTTTGCCGGCAGGGTGGTTCCAGAATTTCTGTACTGCAGGGAACAAGGAGAAGATCCAGTCCAGTCGGTCCTCGTCCATATGCTTCGCATGACTGGCCGAGCGTGCCGCCAATAGCATGTTTTCCTTCACCGAGAGGTCTGCGAAGATGCCCATGTTTTCTGGCACATACGCAATGTCGAGTCTGGCGATATGCGGTGTTTCCATCGCCGAGATGTCCTGACCGTCAAACCGGATCTGTCCCCGTGACGCGTGCCACAAACCCATAATGGTGCGCAGCGCCGTGGTCTTGCCGGCTCCGTTACGTCCGAGCAGCATTGTCAGTTCACCCACGGGCACCTGCAAATTCACCCCATGCAGGATGTGGTAGGCGCCGATATGGGTGTGCACCCCGGCAAGTTCGAGAATATTTCTGTTCATGGAGCATCGCTCCTTACCGCGCGAGGGGAAAGACTGGGATGGGGGTGAGCAGCATCTTGCGCCGAGGCTGTCCTGGGTGCGACCCCAAGATACGCTTCCTGAACTACAGCAGATGCAATCACTGCGGCAGGCTCACCGTCGGCCACCAGTGTCCCGTTGTGCAACACAATGATGCGGTCCGCCAACTCGCGCACCACATCCATCTTGTGCTCCACCAATAGAATAGTTTTCGATGGGTCCCGCTTGAGTGCGCGAATCAGGTTGAGGATGACGGGTGCTTCATCGGCACCCATTCCGGCAGTGGGCTCATCAAACATGTAAACACTGGGATCCAACGCCATCAGCAGCGCGACCTCGAGCTTGCGTTGGTCGCCGTGGGGCAGACTTGCCACTGGCAGAGCCTGCTTTTCCAGCATGGACACCTGGTCCAGAATCTGTAGCGAATGCTGGGTGAGTTCGCGGTGATCGCTCCAGATGCTCCAGAGATGAAATCCCCTCCAATGCCGACCTGCCCGGCTCGACTGAACGGCAAGGCGCACATTTTCCAGCACAGACAAGTTCGGAAACAGGTTGGTGAGCTGAAAGGCGCGACCCAACCCAGCCCGCGTACGCCCTGCAGTGCCCAAACCCGAGAGACTTCGCCCGTTGAGCAGCACATCCCCGGAGGTCGCGCGCAGTTGCCCCGACACCAGATTGAAGTAGGTAGTTTTGCCCGCGCCATTCGGTCCCACAATGGCCGTCAGAGTGCCTGGCGCAAAGACACAACTCACGGCATTGACAGCCACATGACCGCCGAAGCGGACGGTCAGCTCTCTGGTTTCAAGCATCGGGCGACTAGCGCAACCAAACAGGAGTGATGGATTCGCTTAACGCTTGTTTCGAATCGGAATCTGCATATCTTCGGGTTTGATTTCACGCACCAACTCGGGCACTCCCCAGGCGAAAGCGGGATCCACTTTGATCTTGAAGTGGTACATGCTCTGCATTGCCTGATGGTCCTCCTTGCGAAAAGTCATCTTGCCTTTGGGGGTCTCAAAACTCATGCCTTCCATCGTCTTGATGAGGGTGTTGGCATTGGTATCGCCTTTGCTCGCGTTCAGTGCGGTGACCACTGCCATGGCGGCGGAAAACCCTCCCGCCGTGAAGAAGTCTGGCGGCGCCTTGAACTGGCTGTAATGGCGTGACACCAAGGCTTCGTTGGCCGCATTTTTTGGAATGCCAAAGTAATAGTACAGCGCGCCCTCCATGCCAGGGAACTGCTTGTAAGCGACCATGGCCGGCAGAATGTTGCCCCCGGTGGCCAACTCGATACCGTAGCGCTTCTTGAGGTCCATATCCGCAATTTTGCTAAACGGCGCCGGCGCTCCGGACCACCCTACCGAGATGTACTTGTTGCCAGGCTGGTCTTTGAGCTTGTCCACAATGCGCTGCAAACCCGCAGTGAAATCGGTGGTGCCCACCGGCAAATACTCTTCGTGAACGATTTTGGCGTTCTTGATGACGTCCTTGGTGGCTTTCACGCCATCGCGGCCAAACGCATTGTCGTTGGCCAAAGTGGCGATCACGTTGCCCGGCTTGTCCAGTGCAACGGCGTTGGCAGCAGCATCCTGGCTCGAATTGCGACCGGTACGAAAGATGTATCTGTTCCATTTGTCACCCGTAATCGAGTCTGCGACAGCAGGCTCCACGATCAGGATCTTCTTGTACTCCTCAGCGACTGGTAGCATGGCCAATGCGACAGGCGACGCCGTGGGACCGACAGCCAGATCAACCTTGTCATCGCCATAGGCCGCAGCCAGCAGACTCTTGCCGATATCCGGTTTGCCCTGGTCGTCTCTTTCGATGACCACCAGCTTCTTGCCAGCAACAGTCATCGTGCCGCCCGTCGCATAGTCCAGGCCCATCATGAAACCAATCGCAGTCTGCTTGCCATAGGCCTCCAGGGCGCCGGTCTTGCTATAGATATGGGCGATTTTG
>CAJBVC010000106.1 GCA_903958915.1 uncultured beta proteobacterium | reverse complement strand
GGTTGCTCAGGCCGGTGTTGATGGCCGTCCAGTCGGCGCTGGCGGTTTTTTTATAGACGCCGTTGCCGGGCAGGGCGCTGTAGAGCGTGGTGGGCGTGGTGGGGTCGAGCACGATTTGCGTCACGGCGGCGGGTGCTGCGGCGAAACTGGCGGTCACCGACTTGGCAGCGTTCATGTACAGGGCGCAGGCCGCTTCCGTGCCGCTGCACGCACCGCCCCAGCCGGTGAAGGCGCTGCCATCAGCAGGCGTGGCGATTAGCGCGACCGATTCGTTGCTGGCGCGTGGACTCCAGCAGGTGCCATAACTGGCGCCGCCTTCGCGGGTGCAAGAAACCCCAGAGTTGCTGACGCGGCCAGCACCGCTGCCGGTGGTGCCGACCGAAAGCCCCCAAAGGGCCAAAGACTGTCCACCGCGCACGAGGCGAACGGCATTGCCGTCGCTGTTTCTGCGGCCGTCGTAGCTGGCATCGCCGCTGCCGTAGTACACGCCCCACGCGTAGCCCGAGCCGAAGGGATGGGGCGAATCCGACCAAAAGAACGAACCTGGGCCATAACTCGAGGTGTTCGGAAAATAGGTCTGATTGATCCTGGGCAACCCCAGCAGTTCATCTTTACTCGGCCTACGCCAATCCGCATAGCCGCACAGTGCAGTCCCATTGACCGCAGCGGCAAAACCGATGCTGTTGGTGCCCGCATCGATCTGCGCCTGCGTCGGGTTGACATGGGTGCCGCCGACCCAGAATTGCGCTTGCGTCGCGTCGTCGAGGTTGGTGTAAGTCTTGGTCTGGTCGCGCAGGCCAGGGGTGGTGTCGTTGGTCTTGACTTCCCACACCAGCCCGGTGGCGTTGTCGCGGGTGCAGGCCCAGTCCAGCGGGCCGGTGCCCAACGCGGTGACCGTGTCATCGAGCTCGGCCCCGTTGTTGGCGATCCGGGTGTAAGCGGTGCCGGCCAGGGCCGCAGTGCTGGCCAGCAGCGCCAGGCTTGTCGTCACGATAGTTATCAGTCTTTTAGCCATGGGGCCCCCGTTGTATCTGCGTGAGCAGCTATTGTTTTCATAGTGATTTCAGCCTGGTTTGTCGGGTTCATGGCGGCAAACCGGTGTTGATGGCAGTCCACGCTGCACCGTCGTTGCTGCTGACAAACACACCCGCCTCGCTGCCGGCGTACAGCCGGCCTGTGGCATCCATGGCCAGCGACAACAGGTTCGGGTTGCTGGGTTGCGTGGCGCAGGCGGCCCAAGTGGCGGCGCTGTCGGTGCTGATGAAGACCCCACCGCCGTAGCTGGCGGCAAACAACGTGGCCGGGCTGCCGGGCTTGATCACCAGCGCCTTGAGGTTCAGGTTGCCCGGCTGCGTGGTGGCTGCTGTCCAGTTGGCCCCGCTGTCGGTGCTGCGGTACACGCCGGAGCCGTCGAGCGCGCTGTAGACCTTGGCTGGTGTGACCGGGTCGATGACGATGCTGCGGGTGCTGATGGCCACGGTGGAGAAGTGCTCCGGGCCGCTGACGTTGGAGGTGGTTGCGTAGGTGCTTTCCGTGGCGACCATGTACAGGTCATAAGCGGTGCCCGCAGCGAGGCCTGTCAGGGCAAAGCTTTCCGGGGTCTGCCCCACCATGGCGCTGCTGCCGTGGGCCACCACGGTCACCGTGGGGTAGCTTGCGCCCGCGATGATCTGCGCGGCACTCGGCGGCAGTGCATTGCGCGGCACCACCAGCCAGTATCTGGTAGCAGAGGTGGCGCTGGTGGCCGTCAGCGTGGCGGCGGTCGCCGTGATGCCCGTCACGCCGACCGGAAATACCCCAAAAGAGCCAAAGGACTGTCCGCTTCGCACGAGGCGAACATAGTAGAGATTCGTCTTGGGGTTGTAGCCGGTGAAGCCGTCGTTGAAGGCGACGTTCCACGCGAAACTCGGGGCAACCAACGTCGAACTAGTCCAGAAGATGTAAGAAGGCGTGCTGGGAAACGCCGCTGTGTCGATGGTTGGACCGGTTGTGCCCTTCACCAGTGTCATGAGTTCCACCACGCTGGGCAGGCGCCAGTCGGAATAGCCCTTGTAGTTGGCTACGTTTTGCGTTGCGGTCAGCCCGAAGGCGTTTGCCCAGGTGTAGGCCGCGTATGTCCCGGTGGTGCAGTCGGCCCCGCTCAATCCAGCAGCACACTGATCCCACATCAACCCGGTCGAGCTGTCGCTCACCGTGCCGTCGCCGTTGTCGACAAACGGCGGGCTCGAAGCGGCCAGCGCCTGCCCGACGCCCAGCAGGCTGGCCAGCGCCAGCACCGCCAAGCCCATAGAAAAAACGGCTATTGAATTCATAGTATTTTTCATGGCAATGCCGTGTTCAACACAGTCCGGCCGTGCAGTCGGAAAGCATCCATAAGTCCCCATGTGGTTCGCTGCGACCTGGCGCAGATCGTCAGCGGGTAGATTGCAATTGCATCAAGGCCGGTCGGCGGCTTGGGGCTGATTCGAGGCTCGTGTATGGGGGCTCGTGAAGGACTTGTCGATGATCTTTTCAATTTCGGACGCTGCCAACCGTGCGGCAAAGGGCGATGTCAGTTTGTGCAAGTCGACCACGCCTGCATTCGGCGGAATCGCAATTCTTTCGGAATAGGCGACCAACTCCCCTGTATCAAAGCCATCATCCACGTGGTGCATGGCAATCACTGAATAAGTTTTGCCCTCATCCAGAAGGGCCTGAAAAGGATTGCCCCCTACATATTTGGAGGGCCAGTGGTCGTCAATGCAAGGGTGCAGATTGAAGAAACCCAGTGGCGGTTTCTGATGCAGCGTTGCGTTGATCTTCTGTCCAAACGTGGCCATGATGCAGAGGTCCGGCTTCCAGACTTGATCCATGCGTTCATAAAACTCTGGCGTTTTGACCCTGCCGGTGTAGACATCAATACCGTGTGAGCGTGCCAGTTTTTGCACCATCTCGCGTTCGTCCAGCGTATGCGGGTATTGCCAGACCCGCTTTCCGGGACTCACAAAGGCCTGACTCGCGTCGTCGGTGGCCACACCCACCACCTCGACTTTCTGGCGCAGTTGTTCCTCCAAGAACTTGCTTAGAACGTGAAAGCCTCGGTAAAAGCTGCCAAAGACCGCTACGCGGACTTTGGGCCTGGCGTGTCGGATTTCAAAGTGTGTGTGATCCCTGTTCATATTTTGTGACTGTTGTTTATCTTGTTGTAGGCGCAGGTCTCTTACCAATGACCTGATTCGTGTTGAACACTTGGCTTGTTCAGCTGCCACTGTATGGGTCATGGCTTGGTTTGCATATAACGCAAATGCACCATATCGCCCGCGTTGATTTGGTGGCCTAATGGCCTGCATGCCTCTGCCTTGCGCC
>CAJBVC010000105.1 GCA_903958915.1 uncultured beta proteobacterium | reverse complement strand
TGCGCGACCAGGCGCTGGGCCCCCGTGTGGTGCCGATTCTGGTGGACGAGGCACGTACCTTCGGCATGGAAGGGCTGTTTCGCCAGATCGGCATTTACAACCCGGCCGGCCAGCAGTACACCCCGGTCGACAAAGACCAGGTCATGTACTACCGCGAAGACAAGGCTGGGCAGATCCTGCAGGAGGGCATCAACGAGGCCGGTGGCATGAGCAGCTGGATTGCGGCGGCCACCAGCTACAGCACCAGTAACCGCATCATGGTGCCGTTCTACGTCTACTACTCGATGTTCGGCTTCCAGCGCATTGGCGACCTGGCCTGGGCGGCGGGTGACATGCAGGCGCGCGGCTTTTTACTGGGCGGAACCTCCGGGCGCACCACGCTCAATGGCGAAGGCCTGCAGCACGAAGACGGCCACAGCCACATCATGGCGGGCACGATTCCGAACTGCATTTCGTACGACCCGACCTTCGCGCATGAAGTGGGTGTCATCCTGCACCATGGCCTCAAACGCATGGTCGAGAAGCAGGACAACGTCTACTACTACATCACGTTGCTCAATGAAAACTACGCGATGCCTGGGCTGACAGCAGGTACCGAGGAGCAGATCATCAAGGGCATGTACCTGTGCAAGGAGGGCGCCAAGGTGACGCCGCGTGTGCAGTTGCTGGGCTCGGGCACCATCCTGCGCGAGAGCATTGCCGCACAGGTATTGCTGGAGAAAGATTGGGGCGTAGGTGCCAACGTGTGGAGTTGCCCGAGCTTCAATGAACTTACGCGCGATGGACAGGACGCCGACCGCTACAACCTGCTGCACCCGACCGAAACGCCACGCACTTCATTTGTTGCGCAGCAACTGGAAAAGCACACCGGGCCTGTCGTAGCTTCCACCGACTACATGAAGGCCTATGCCGAGCAGATTCGCCCCTTCATCCCCAAAGGTCGCACCTACAAAGTGCTGGGCACGGATGGCTTTGGCCGCAGCGATTTCCGCTCCAAACTGCGCGAGCACTTTGAAGTGAACCGCCACTACATTGTGGTGGCCGCCCTCAAAGCGTTGAGCGAAGACGGCACCGTGCCGGTGGCGAAAGTGGCAGAGGCGATTGCCAGGTACGGCATCAATGCCGACAAGTTGAACCCGCTGCATGCGTGATCGTGAAACCTTGTGGGTCAGACCACTTTGCGCAGCAAATGTGCTCTGACCCCAACTGATTAGAAAGAACAACATGGCAACAATTGAAATTCAGGTCCCCGACATTGGCGACTTTGATGAAGTCACTGTCATTGAGTTGATGGTCAAGCCCGGTGACACGGTCAAGGCAGAACAGTCGCTCATCACCGTGGAGTCGGACAAGGCGTCGATGGAAATTCCGTCAAGCCACGCCGGTGTGGTCAAAGAGATCAAGATCAAACTCGGCGATAAAGTCAAAGAAGGGTCTCTCGTGTTGACGCTTGAAAGCGCCAACACGCTCGCTCCCGCGCAAGAAGGCACACCCCCACCCCAACCCTCCCCCTTGCAGGTGGAGGGCTCGAAAGGCCCTGTAGCGCCCG
>CAJBVC010000104.1 GCA_903958915.1 uncultured beta proteobacterium | reverse complement strand
GCAAGTTACGGACCTTAGACGGCCTTTGCTGCTGCCTTCAAACGTTATGGCCGAGCGCAAATGGCGTCAAACCCCTATTTTAGACGACTCCACTGCGCCAAATCGGTGGCGGCAAGACGTCCGAGTTTGCGGTGCAATACAGCTCCACCGGCGCCAACAACGATGGAAAATGGCAAACCGCCCGACAAATTACCCAAACTTTTTCCAAGCTCAGCGCCAGAGAGTCCCGCCATTCCTACCGGAAAATCGACCGCATTCTTGCTCAGAAAAGATTGAACGGGGCCAAGCCGATCGACCGCCAACGCAAGAACTTGCCAACCATTCACGGTATTTTCCCGATAGAAGGCATTAATTAACGGCAGCTCTTCGATACAAGGCGGGCACCAGGTTGCCCAAAAATTAATCAACAGAGGACGACCCTGAAACAGCTTGGCTTGCAGCACGTCGCCCTGCGGGGTCTCCCACTGCAGCCCCCAAAACCCTGGCACGGGCTCGCTTGCCTGCTCCTGCTCCGGGCGCCAGATTGTGTAACCGATGCCACCCAGCACTGCAGCCAGGCCAGCAACCCCCAGAAGCAAACGGCGTGGCATCGCGAACTCCTGGATGGCGCTGTCCTGCGGGCTAGATGTAGATTGATCATTCATAAGTCAGGATCATGCACCAAACGTTCCAGCGCTGCCGTATCACCCCGTAACCGCCGCCCCTGCGCATCGGGAATCAGGGCGCCGCGCAGGTCGTCTTTGTCGTACACCATCAGGTGCAAACCAACATATTCCTTCAATTGGGGGCATGCCACCTGGATGCTGAGCGCCTCCACAGGTTGACCGTGCAAGCCTGTAACGATGTGTGTGTCAAACCGAACGCCCAAATCGATGAGTTCAATTTCTGCAGATTTTGGGTCATCGCAAAACAACTGCAACGCAATGTCGGATCGTCGTGTTGCCGTACCGTTCCAGACCGCCCCAGAAAGGTATGGGCGAAAACGCTGCAGTCGCTGCATCCACTGCAACGCCAAAGTCCGCAAAGCCAAAAGCTCTATGGGCTGGGTATCTGAGCAGAACAGCGCGATGTACTCGTGCACCTGTTCCAGCACCGCACCGTTATCTGGCAGCGCAGTGCGCGCTCCCAACCCCAACTGCTTGATGGCACGGCGTTTTGCCGGACCGAACTCCAGCCCCTCCTCCACCACGATTCGTGCGGCAGTTGCTGCAATTTCTTCTTTTGAGCCATCCATCCCGGTATTGTGCACGCACCTAAAATCTGTTCATGCACATTCACATTCTTGGCATTTGCGGGACCTTCATGGGCGGGCTGGCGGCTCTGGCGCGCAGCGCCGGACACCGGGTCACCGGCTGCGATGCAGGTGTATACCCGCCCATGAGCGACCAGTTGCGCGCGCTGGGCATTGACCTGATCGAAGGCTACGACGCTGGTCAGTTGAATCTGCAGCCAGACATGTTTGTCGTTGGCAACGTCATCAGCCGCGCCCGCCTGCCGGATGGCAACCCCAAATTCCCGCTCATGGAAGCCATTCTGGACAGTGGCGCCCGCTACACCAGCGGCCCGCAGTGGCTGGCCGAGCACGTACTGCAGGGGCGCCACGTGCTGGCGGTGGCTGGCACACACGGCAAGACCACCACCACGGCGATGCTGGCCTGGATTCTGGAGTGTGCTGGCATGCAGCCCGGGTTTCTCGTGGGTGGCGTTCCGATGAACTTCGGTGTCTCTGCCAGGCTCGGCCAAGGTGTGCCGTTCGTGATTGAGGCCGATGAGTACGACACGGCCTTTTTTGACAAGCGCAGCAAGTTTGTGCATTACCGCCCCCGTACTGCCATTCTCAACAACCTGGAGTTTGACCACGCTGATATCTTTGATTCACTGGCGGACATCGAACGCCAGTTCCACCACCTGGTGCGCACAAGTCCCTCCAATGGACGGGTGGTTGTCAATGGGCTGGAGGAGAGTCTGGTGCGGGTTCTGCACCGCGGTTGCTGGAGCCAGACCGTAAGTTTTGGCGCAGCCGTAAGCGATTTCACTGCGCAGGGGGAGCCGGATGCTTTTGATATCCTGTACCGAGGCGCAAAGCAGGCGCACGTTCAGTGGCGTCTTGGTGGAGTACACAACCTGCTCAATGCACTGGCTGCTATTGCCGCCGCGCACCATGTGGGCATTGCACCTTCAGTGGCCGCAGAAGCGCTTGAGTCATTTGAAAACGTGAAGCGGCGCATGGAAATTCGGGGACAGATTCCCTGGAAGGAGGGTGCTCATGGTTCATCGATGCAGCCTGTCACGGTCTATGACGATTTTGCGCACCACCCCACCGCGATGCACACCACCATCAACGGACTGCGCCGCAAAGTCGGTTCCGCGCGGATACTTGCCGTCTTCGAGCCTCGCTCCAACACTATGAAACTCGGCGCAATGAAGGCGCAGTTGCCGTGGAGCCTGGAAGAATCGGACGTCGCGTTCTGCCACAGCGGCGGTTTGGGATGGGACGCGGCCGAAGCACTGAAACCCATGGGACATCGCGCGCACATTGCATCCACGATTGATGAATTGGTGCAACAGGTCATGCGGGAGGTTGGTGCAGGCGACCATATCCTGTGCATGAGCAATGGTGGATTCGGGGGAATACACATGAAGCTGATTGACGCGCTACAAAGAATGTAGCTGCTCACGCTTTATTGACGGAGATATTCAGTGAATTGGTTCAAGAAATTGCCGAACACCATCCGCGCTGCAAGCGGACTGGAGTGGGTGCTGTGGCGCAAGTTACCGTGGATCGCCCTGGTTGGCACACTGGCGCCGCTGGTATGCCTGGGGTTGTTGCATTGGGCCCTCGAATCCGACAGCGACCCGGCGCAGACGCGCTGGCTGCAAATGGCAGATTACATGGTGGGCGGCATCGTGGTGCTGCACTGGACCCTGGTCCTGACCGTCGCCGTGGGCTGTGTCATTGTCATGGTCATGAAAGGGCCTGGATACGTTGCTGATAGCTACAAGGTCTCCCACAGCGACCAGCCACGCAGCCAGCAGGAGACCGCACAGGAGGCCGCCAGCAGCCGCTTGAGCAGTTCCAAAATTACCGATGGCGACTGATTCAGATCATGCCCAACCGCAGGGATGCGTCGCACAATGGCGCACCCACCTTCAGGAGGCTAGACCATGAAATTGCTGAACGACCTGTTTTCCACCGACTACGGCCTGATGAGTATCAGCGGCATCATCTTCATGCTCGGCATGGGGGTTTTCTTTGTGCGCTTCTTTATCCGGAAAATGAATGAGGATTCGCCCCGGGTGATCAAGTAATTGCGTTTCCAAATCACTCGTGTCTAGGCACCAAGCCGAAGGCAGTGCTCTGGCACGACAAGGCGAAGCGGCAACGACACGGATGATTCAGAAATGGAATAACCGGAACATCCGCGCGTAGCTACGCTGTCGTGAGTTGATCCAGCTGCAAAACCCGATAAACACGCCCGTTTTTATCCAACGGCTCAATAATTTGCTCGCGTACCAACGCGCTGACTTCGCGGCTGACGGTTTCCATTTTCAGGTCCATCATGGCCCCCATGTCTTCGCGGGCGAAAATGGTCACGATCTGCGCGTCGGAGGCGCTGCGCATTTTCAGAACAAAGTTGCTCACCCGTCTGCGTGCCGTTCCAAAGTTGAGATCGGCCAGCCAATCGTCGGCTTCCTTGAGGTTGCGCGACCATTTTTCCATCAAACGCTTGTGCAACCGGGGTGACTGTGCATCCAGATCATGGATCACCGCCAGCGGAATGCGGCACACCGAGACATCGGTCAGCGTGATTGCTTCTGTGTCGTAGCGTGCGCTACCCAGTGCCTCCAGCCCAATGACATCGCCGGGTCGCAGCACGCGCACAATGCGCTGCCTCCCGTCCGCTGTGCTGCGCACCAGCTTGACCATGCCGGAGCGCAAAGTAAAAATGCCATGGGCTGTCGCCCCTTCTTGAAACAGGGTGCTGCCAACACGAAACTCCATGTCGTCGATGGGGGCATGGATCATGCCGAAGTCCTGCTCGTTCAGGTCGGCAAACAGCACCATGTCGCGAATGCCGCAGTGCCTGCAATCGGAGATGCCCTTCCAGGCAGATTCAGTCTTGATAGGGATCATGTTGCTATTGTGCCGGCGCGTTGAGCCGCTTTACCCCCGCCACAAACCGCTGCAGCGTTGGAGACAGTATGCCCCGGGGAATATGGATGTCAATCAGCTGGAACCGGCCCCGGGTTGCGACCGCATGTTCAAGCGCCGCGGCCAGCTCCGCGCGGGTGGACACCCGCACCCCATCACCTCCCATTCCGGCAGCCATTTCTGCGAAGCCCCAATGGCCCAGGTCATTGAAGGAGGACTCGGGTTGAAAGGTGCGCAGCATTTCCCAACTGGCGTTATTGAATAGCAGCACGATCGGATCCCATCCATAGCGCCGGCAATTGCCCAACTCCATGCCGGTCATCTGGAATGCACCATCCCCCACCAGGATCAGCGGCCGCAATCCCGTGGCGGCCTGCACCCCCAGACCGGCTGGCACGCCAAACCCCATGGTCGCGTAATAACCGGGCGCCACCAGCGCCGTGTTTTCAATGTCCATCGCCGTGAAAAAGCAGTCCCCCATATCACTGGCGATCGGCATTTTCCCGTGCTTGGCCATCAGGTCGTTGACCGCAGTGGCAATGTCCAGCGGTGCAATGGAAGCGCCGTCTGCTGCCAGATGGCGTGGAAATGTGTGCTTTTCAAACACCGGCGATGGCCGCGATGCACCCACGCGCTGGAGCAAACGCGCAACCAGTGCAGCAAGCGGTATCTTGGCGTAAGTGTGGTAGCCCATGCTCACTTGCCCATTGAGCGCCTGAATGGTCTTTCGCATGTCGATCTTGGTCGACGAAACACCAAAGTTGGTGTCACAGACGATGACCCCCAGCAGAAACAGACCGTCGGATTGCTCCACGCGCTGTGTCACATCGGGCAATCCGGCCACTCCCATGTAGGTGCCCATCAGCGGTGTGTCGGCATCGGCAAGGAGACCACGCCCCATCAGGCTGGTCACTACCGGCAGCCCCAGACGGCGCGCCAGCTCGGCCGCTTGTGGCTCCAGGCCGAATCTGCGAACCTCCACACCCACCATCAGCACCGGATCGCTGGCTGCTTCCAGGCGTTGCAAAATTTCGTCCACACAGGCGTCCAGCGCCTGCGGGTCCACCGACTCCGGCGGCAGCGTCGGCACGTCGTCGCAGGGCACTGCCACCATGTCGCGTGGGATCTCGATGTACACCGGCTGGGAGTACCGCAGGCAGGCCGCGAGCGCTCGGGCAATATCGGCGGGAGCGCGGGCAGCGTCGTCCAGGCGCACCTGCTCACAGGTGATTTCCCTAAAAATCTGAAACTGAGAGTCCAGCGTCTTGGCCTGGTGGTGCAATAGCAAGCCTGAAGCCGACTCACCACGACCGGGACCACCCGAGAGCACCACCAGTGGTGACTTTTCAGCAAATGCCGCCGCCACCGAATTGATCATGTTCAGGGCTCCAGCACCATAGGTGACCGCCGCCACGCCCAGCCCGCCCTGGATACGTGCCGCAGCATCGGCCGCAAAACCTACGCCAGGTTCGTGCGACAGCGTGATGAGTGGCAGGATGCCACTGGACTCTATGATGCGAAAGTAGGGCAGCGCAAAGTCGCCCGGGATGCCAAAAATTTGCCGCGCGCCGTTGCGTTTCAGTGCGTGCAAGAGTGCTTCTGTCAGGTTCATGAATTCGCTCAGCCGACTATAAAAGCACCAATTATCTGCCCCCTGTTGGAAATACCCGACACCACGCCCGTTTTGCCGGTGCTACCTTTGCGCACTGACCTGAACTGGAGCACAACACCATGCCAAAAACCCTCATTGAACCCTTTCGCATCAAAAGCATAGAACCCATCCGCATGACCACGCGCAGCGAGCGCGTCGAATTGCTGGAACAGGCCAAGCTCAACGTCTTCAAACTGCACGCCGAAGACGTGCTGATCGACTGGCTGACCGACTCCGGAACCGGTGCCATGTCCAGCCGGCAGTGGGGCGCCATCATGGAAGGCGACGAGAGCTACGCCGGAGCGCGCAGTTTCTATCGGCTGGAATCCGTGATCCGCGACATCACCGGCATGCAGCACTTTATCCCTACCCACCAGGGACGTGCGGCCGAAAAAGTGCTGTTCACGGCGGTGTGCAAAAAGGGCGAACTGGTACCCAACAACTGCCACTTCGACACCACCCGTGCCAATCTGGAATACCTCGGCATCGAGGCGCTGGACCTGGTTATCCCGGAAGGGCTGCAGCCCGCGCTGGTCTACCCGTTCAAGGGCAATATCGATCTGGAACGGGTCGAAGCTGTGCTCAAGGCGGAGGGCCACCGCATTCCCTTTGGCATGATCACCGTGACCAACAATACCGGGGGCGGGCAACCGGTCTCCATGGCCAATATCCGGGCCTACTCTGCATTGCTGAAGAAGTATGGCAAGCCCTTCATCATGGACGTGTGCCGCTTCTCGGAGAACGCCATGTTCATCAAAATGCGCGAACCGGGCTACGAGAACACACCCATCAAGGCCATCGTGCAGGAGATGTTTTCGTACTGCGACGGCTGCACCATGAGCGCCAAGAAGGATGGCATGGTCAACATCGGCGGCTTCATTGTGTTGCGCAGCGACGAGTGGATGGACGCCGCCCGCAACGTGCTGATCATGACCGAGGGCTTCCCAACTTATGGCGGCCTGGCCGGGCGCGACCTGGAAGCGCTGGCGGTTGGTCTGGTTGAAGGCATGGACGAAGACTACCAG
>CAJBVC010000103.1 GCA_903958915.1 uncultured beta proteobacterium | reverse complement strand
GGGGCTCGATCTGGGCGCGGTGGACTTCATCACCAAGCCGATCGATCCCGAGTCTCTGAAATACCGGGTGCGCAATTTCATGCGATATGTGCAGATGCGCAAGAATCTCCAAGCCGACTACGACAGCATGGTGGAGACAGCACAGTTGAAGGAGGATGTCGCCCACATCACACGGCACGACATGAAAGGCCCGTTGGCCGGCGTGCTGGGTCTGCTGCAAAACCTCATTGAGGATGACTCGGTAGGACGCAAGCAGATGGAGCAGATCAAGCTGGTCGAAGAGACCGCCTTGCAGGTGCTCAACATGATCAACCTGTCGGCGGAGTTGTTCAAGATCGAGACCGGACGCTTTGAGCTCAATGCGCAACCGGTACGGGTTGGGGATATTCTTCGGCGCATCGCAGAGATCAGTCGCACCACTTTTTCCGGCAAGGAAATCACCATTTCAGTGGACACCGACGTTCCAGTGGGGGATGCCATGCCCGAGTCCTTGGGCGACGCCATGTTGTGCTACTCGCTGTTTCAAAATCTCCTCAAGAACGCCTGTGAGGCTGCACCGGACGGCAGCAAAGTGTCGATCAAGCTGTATGACCAGTCGCCCTTGCGTATCGTCATTTCCAACAAAGGCGCCGTGCCGATCGATATGCGAGGACGCTTTTTTGACAAATATGCCACCAGCGGCAAACAGGGCGGCACCGGGCTGGGCACCTATTCGGCCAAGCTGCTGACCGAGGCGCAAAATGGGTCCATCGAACTGGCGGTGTCTGACGACGACAACACGACCGCCATTACCGTCGTTTTACCCCGCGCCACTGGCACAACTGCATGACCAACATTACAAACACCACCTCCGAACCCACAGCACCCCCCGATCGCAGAGTTAGCCCCTGGTGGCGCGCAGCGGCCTATTTGCTGGTGATCGTGCTGTCCATCGGCGTTACCTTCACCTTCAGCATGTACGAAGTTTTCAAGGCGCAGATCACGCATTTGCAGGGCAAGCTGCAAACGCTGCCGCAGATCCAGTTCGTTGCCGTGCTGACCGATGACCAGTCGGCCCCGGCGATGCTGATCACGCTCGATCCGCAGGAGAAGGCATTGCAAATTCAACGCCTGAACGCCGTAACGGAAGGCCGGGAAGACACCATGCAACTATGGGCACTGGGCGCCAGCGGCAAACCGGAGTCTTTGGGCGTGCTGGAAGGCAAGGGCAAGACCCCGCGCTTGCCCACCAGCAGCAAATTGCTTCAGGGAGTCACCCAGTTGGCCATCAGCGTGGAAGACAAAGGCGGCGTGCCCGACAGCAAGGGCCCACGCCTACCCTACCTGTTCAAAGGGCCGCTGGTGCAAAAGGCCTTGTAGCTGATGTTGTGAGGAGCCATAAAGGCACCCACTTATTGCGTAATTGTGAAGGTTCCCACGGCGAACGACTTGCCGGTTGCCACTTGCTTGACGGCAACGGCCAGTGCACCCGGTTGGGCCAGCACTTCTACAGGAAACGCGGATGTAATCAACTTCTCGGCGACTACTGCAGTGCTGCCCACGTGCCCGCCCACCAGGACCTGCACTTCGCCCAGTCCCTGGGTGCTGTCCACCTGAATCCATAGCCCCATGTGGCCGTTGGGCTGCTTGTTTGGAACCACTCCGACTTGGGCAGCATTCGGGCCCCAGTTGGTCACACGAAGCCCGGATGAGCTTGCGGACGTCACGGCTGCTGCAGTCGACCCATTGTCTGCGGGTGAGCAAGCGCCAAGCAACATGATGCCGGCGGCAATTGCAAAGCTGAGGGTGATTTGGCGGTCGGTAAAGTGCTTCATAGGGTCGTGCGAAAAATGTTGATGAGCCAATGGTATTGCCTTTTCATCGAGACGGTTTACCCGAAGACAGGTCATACCCCATTCGGACGCCGGTCTTGAACCCGACAGCCTCAGATGCCGCAGCAGGAGGCTCGCTTCGTTGTGGCACACTCTCGCCCCAGTTAACGGACAGGTCCATTGCGTTC
>CAJBVC010000102.1 GCA_903958915.1 uncultured beta proteobacterium | reverse complement strand
CCCCAGCAAGAATCTCTCAACTGAACATCCCTTCAGGCTCATACCTGGATTGGAAAATACTGCGTCTGGGACACACACCACGAAACGTGTTCAAGCCCGGCCCTGCATTTCCGAGTGAATTAGTCAGACATTGTGTCGAACCGTTGACGAGGATCAACAAGTGCCGCGGCATTGCGGCGTATCGTCGCGGCCATTGCTTTGGAGCCGTTGGGTCGGGGATTCCCGCACACATGCCATGAACATATCATCGAACACTTAGGAGTCTGCAACAGTCGTTGCGGACACCCCTGCCACCCTGGAACTGGTCTGCCCAGCTGGCAGTTTGCCCGCATTGAAGGCAGCAGTGGACAATGGAGCCAGCTGCGTCTACCTCGGCCTGCGCGATGCGACCAACGCCCGCAATTTCGCGGGGCTCAACTTTGATGAAGCCGCCATCGCCAACGGCATCGCCTACGCCCATGCGCGTGGCTGCAAAGTCTTTATGGCACTCAACACCTATCCGCAGGCGTCCAATCCGCAGCCCTGGCGGTCGGCCATGGACAAGGCGGCAGAGTTGGGGGTGGACGCGGTGATCCTGGCCGATCCGGGCCTGATGCAATACGGCATGGTGCACCACCCCATGTTGCGCTTGCACCTGTCGGTGCAGGGCTCGGCCACCAATTTTGATGCGATCAACTTCTACCGTGAACAGTTTGGCATCGTGCGTGCCGTGTTGCCGCGGGTGCTGTCGCTCACGCAAGTGCAGCAGGTGATCGAGAAAACTCCAGTGGAAATCGAGGTTTTTGGATTTGGCAGTCTGTGTGTCATGGTGGAAGGCCGATGCGCGCTGTCGTCCTATGTGACCGGAGAATCGCCCAACACCCATGGTGTGTGTTCGCCACCCAAGGCGGTGCGATGGATCGAAACACCGCAGGGTCGTGAATCCCGGCTCAACGGGGTGCTGATTGATCTGTATGCACCGGGCGAAAACGCGGGCTACCCAACCTTGTGCAAGGGGCGCTTTGATGTGGAAGACGACCACAACTACTACGCCATCGAAGAGCCGACGAGCCTTAACACGCTGGAACTGTTGCCGCAGCTCCTGAAGATCGGCGTGCGCGCCATCAAGATTGAAGGCCGCCAGCGCAGCCCCGCCTATGTGGCACAGGTGACCAAGGTCTGGCGCGAGGCGATTGACACCTGTGTTGCCAACCCCCATCGGTATGCGCCAAAACCGGTGTGGATGAGTAGTCTCGACAAGGTCGCCGAAGGCCAGCAGCATACGTTGGGCGCCTACCACCGCCCTTGGAAATAGATCATGAAGATATCACTCGGACCGTTGCTCTACTACTGGGAGCGGGATAAGATTTTTGACTTTTATGAGTCGATGGCGGCGACGTCTGTCGATGTGATCTACCTGGGCGAGACGGTCTGTTCACGCCGCCATGAACTGCGCCTGTCCGACTGGTTGTCGATTGCCACCAAGCTGCGCGATGCCGGCAAGGAAGTGGTGCTGTCGACGCAAACGCTGCTGGAGTCTGGTGCCGAAGTCGGCACCATGCACAAGATTGCGTCAAACGGCGACTATCTGGTCGAAGCCAACGATAT
>CAJBVC010000101.1 GCA_903958915.1 uncultured beta proteobacterium | reverse complement strand
GCAAGTTACTTGAAGGATCCGCCATGCCGACGTCTTGCGCTTCATACCCTGGCCACCCGCGCAGGGCACGGACCCTCCCGTGTGGGCTCGCTGGTCTTGCGCTGATGCTTTCCCTTGGCGCATGTGGCCCCAAGCCCGATATTCGCATCGGCTTTATCGGTGGTCTTTCGGGCAAGTTTTCAGACCTTGGAACGTCCACCCGCAATGGTGCGCTGCTGGCCATTGAGCAGGTCAACGCCACTGGTGGAATTGATGGCCGCAAGCTTGTCATGGTGGAACAGGATGACAAGCAAAACAGTGAACAGGCGGTCATTGCACTGACCGAACTCAAGAAGCAGGGCGTGGTCGCAGTGGTCGGGCCGAGCACCAGTTCAATCGCGACGGCGGTTGTTGGAAAAGCCAATGAGGAAAAGCTGCTCCTCGTCGCACCGACCGCGACCACCAACAAGCTCACCGGCAAGGACGACTACTTTTTGCGCGCCACCGGCGACGCATCGCTGTACGGCCGGTTGGCGGCACAAATGCATTTTGAGAAAAGAGGCATGCGCTCGGTGGCCCTGATCCTCGACATGGCCAATGCCGACTACACCGAAAGCTGGGCACAGCCGTATGCGGATGAGTTTTCCAGACTGGGCGGGAAAGTGCTCGCGATGCAGCGTTTCAAGTCCACCGACAACCCAGACCATCAAGCCATCGCAAAAGGCCTGTTGGCAGCAAGCCCCCAAATGGTCGTGACGGTTGCGAGCTCTGTGGACTCTGCGTTGCTTGCGCAGCGGCTGAAGCAACTTCAGCCCGAACTCGCCCTGGCGGGAGCGGGCTGGGCATCCACGGAGCGGTTGATCGAACTCGGTGGCAGCTCGGTCGAAGGCATGCTGTTTGAGCAATACTTTGACCGTTTTGACACTTCTCCAAAATACCAGCGCTTCCTGGAAAGCTACAAGGCACGATTCAAGTCAGAGCCTGGCTTTGGTGCGGTACTGGCTTTTGATGCGGCAAACATGGTGATCGCTGGGATCGCCAAGGCGGGTGAGCCAGCCGCGCTCAAATCAACCATTCTGGGCATAGAAAGTTTTGAGGGAGTGCAAAATCGGGTGACCCTGGATACCTTTGGAGACGCCACTCGCAGCGTTTACTTCGGTATCGTGAAAGATGGCGCATTTGCAAAGCTCGACTGAACCTCCGACCGACAAACCCATCGGAAACTCCGCGACGCCCTCTGGTACAGGTGCAACTGGGGGGATTCGCGTTCTGTCGATCCAGGCGCTGCTGGGTCGACGCATCCTCGCCATTGCACTGATTCAGGCGGCTGTGCTGTTGGCGATTGCCAAATGGCAGCTCTATCCGGAGATTGAGCAACTGCAGAGTACGCTGAACTCGGCGCTGGCAAACAATATTGCACGCACCGCCAACGATGCTTTCGCACGCTCCCTGCAGGCCATTGAAGCCACTGCGAGCGCGCTCAATGCCAACCCGGGTACGAACCAAGCCATTCAGCTGGCATTGGTGCGCCAACTGGTTCAAAGCCAGCCGGCTGCAGAGTCTGCTTACATCATCAGCGCTGCCGGCAAGATTGAAACTATTGCCATGGCAGCGAGGTTACAGGCCAGCGGTGACGTCGCCAACCGGCGTGGCTTGGACATGAGCCGCAACCTCCTGTTTCTCAAGCGCAATCGCACCAAAGCCTCGATTAGTCCAGTCTTTCTATCATCGGTGAGTGAGCAACTCCAGGTGGCGGTCACAGCGCCACTGGAATATGGGGCCTTGCTTGTCATTGAAATCGGATTGTCAAGTTTGGCCAGGGAAGTGAACGCCACGGTGACGGGTTCTGACGTTCTGGTGCTGATCAGCGACAACAGCGGCCAACTGGTGGCAAACCCTGACGCCAACCGACAGGGACAAAGCGTGATGCTCCCTATCGAGATGATCAACAACCTCAGTCGCCCGAGTTCGACCGTCGTGACGTGGGCAGAGCAGCGCTGGCTCGCTACCAGTGCCCCGGTGGGTCAGCTCGACTGGTGGGTGGTGGTCATGCGTCCCGAAGCGCGGGTCAAGGCGCCCATCGATTCCATTGTTCAATTGCTGCTGGTAGCAACCGCACTGTTGCTGCTCTTTTCGTACGCCGCGCTGGTCTACGCAACGCGCAGCATGCAGCAGGCGACCCAGACATTGATGGCCGACGCACGACTGCTCGAGCAAGGGACCATTCCACCAGAGCACCACTTCCGGATACTTGAATGGAGACAGATTGACGCAAGTCTGCGCACCCTGGCACATGCCTTGTTGAATCGCGAGGCGCTGCTACAACAAAGCAACGATGCGTTGGAAGCGCGTGTTCAGCAACGCACGCAGCACCTCGAAGAAGTCAATGCAGAGCTGAACCATGCCATGCTGCGCCTGCATGCCACGCAGGATGAACTCGTGCAGTCCGGAAAAATGGCAGCCCTCGGGTCGATGGTGGCAGGTGTCGCACACGAGCTCAATACACCGGTAGGCAATGCACGTTTGGTGGCCACCACGCTGCTGGATCGGTCGCACGCGCTGACGACCATGCTCGCTGGCGAACGTATTTCGCGCAGGGATATTGACCAGATCGCCAGAGACTTTCAAAACGCCGCCGAGATCATTGACAAAAGTCTGGGCCGTGCCGCGGATTTGGTGCGCTCGTTCAAGCAAGTGGCATCGGACCAGACCTCCAACCAGCGCCGCCGCTTCAAGCTCTCCGATGTGGTGCGCGAGAATGAGCTGCTGCTCAGCCCACGCTTGCTCAAGGCGGGCGTGACGCTCACGGTCGACGTTCCCTCCGACCTGGCAATGGACAGTTTTCCCGGCGACCTCGGACAAGTGATCACCAACCTGGTAGACAACGCCGTGCTACACGCCTACGCCGATCGTCCTGGCGGCAGCGTTGATCTCCACGCTGAGCAACAGGGCGATGACGTGGTGCGCATCACGATCACCGACCAGGGCAATGGCATGGACAGCGCCACCATGGGTCGCATCTTCGACCCGTTTTTTACCACCCGCATGGGTCGGGGCGGGACCGGCCTGGGGCTCTCGATCGTCTACAGCATTGTGACCAAGTCACTGGGCGGCAAGATCAGTGTCTCGTCCGACGTGGGCCGAGGCACCACTTTCACTTTGGAACTAGCGCAAGTGGCGCCAGGTCACGCAGATCCGTACGGCG
>CAJBVC010000100.1 GCA_903958915.1 uncultured beta proteobacterium | reverse complement strand
GGCACTCCCATCGATCAGTCAGGAGAGTCTGCCTGCTCTGGAAAAGGGATTGGTGAACCTGGAGCGGCACGTTGATAACGTACAGCGGGTGTATGGAATTCCCTGCGTCGTGGCAATCAACCACTTTACGAGCGACACCCCGGCCGAGATCGCCATGATCAAAGATCGCATGCAGGCCCTGGGCGTGCAGGTCGTCCTGACAACACACTGGGCCGATGGCGGCTTTGGTGCGGAGGAACTCGCCAACATTGTGGTGGACCTCTGTGCCCAGTCCTCCGACCTGCAATTTGTTTACAGTGATTCCGACACACTATGGCAAAAAGTCACCCAATTGGCACACGCGGTATATCGGG
This sequence comes from uncultured beta proteobacterium, assembly GCA_903958915.1. GTDB lineage: Bacteria > Pseudomonadota > Gammaproteobacteria > Burkholderiales > Burkholderiaceae_C > Allorhodoferax. Next base: position 3,658 of record CAJBVC010000100.1, on the reverse strand, counting down.
CGGCATCGGTGACTGCAAGTGCCAAAGTACGTGCGCAAATCGAAAAATTGCAGGCCGACGGCTACGGACACTACCCGGTGTGCATTGCCAAGACGCCCTACTCTTTCTCCACCGATGCAAAACTACTGGGCGCACCCCAGGGACACACCCTGGACATTCGGGAAGTTCGGCTGGCCGCGGGTGCCGAATTTGTCGTCATGGTCTGCGGCGACATCATGACCATGCCCGGTTTGCCCAAGCAGCCGGCCGCGAACCGCATTGACCTGGTGGACGGCAAGATCGTCGGGCTGTTCTAGCGTCTCGGTTGCCAGCAGCTCACTTCAATGTCCACGGCACGCCTACCGAAAACCAGAGGGCACGCTGTCCGTTTTCGCCCACACCCAGGCTCAGTGCGGTAGGACCCAGCAGCGTGTCGGCGCCGATGAAGAGAGCAGCCGACTTGTACAAACCATTGGCAGTAGAGACGTCGTAGGTCTGGCGCAATTGCGCCGCTTCCAGTGAGGCTCCGAAATAGGTTTGCGAAACAATGCCACCCAGCGTCAAGCCCATCACAGGCGCAATATTGCGCTGGTAGCCCAAGCGCACGAATGCCAGTTGGTCGACCCGGAATCGGCCTACCGGATAGCCCGAGAGACGTTGAAAGCCGCCCATAGGAATCAGATCAAATAGCGACTCGTTCACCGACGCATTGTGCTCGACGGTGCCATACATCCATTGCATGTTGAAAGTGTTCTGCTGCCAGGTCTGCACTGCCGTCAAATCCATGGAGGTGCGCAGATAGTCCGTCTTTGCTCCTAACGCGCTCGAAGACTGGTGTACATCCAGCACGGCGCGGTATCCCTGGGTTGGAAAGTGCGCTTTGTCCAAGGTATCAAAATCCAGGCGCGCGGTGATGGCGCGCAGCGGTGCCCAATCGGTACCCTGCACGGCCGGGCCAATGTCAATCTGGTAATTCTCTCGCCCGAATTCCGCGCCGATGCGGACATCGCCGCTCTTGCCCAGTTCGGTGCCAGCCTCCAGCGCCATCAAGTTCTGCGTACGGGTGATCCGCGCGACCTGCGCTTGACCAAAGTAGACCGGTGACTGCTCCACCGAGGCCAGAAATCGGGGCGCGACAAACCATGGCGAGTCCAGGGCCAGGGGTTGCAGGAACTCGGAGTGGACCGCATTTTTCTCGCCGACCTGCAGCACGTTTTGCCAGCGTGCGCCGTAGCGGTTCAGCCATGTCCGGGTGTAGCCCAGCACCATGTTGAACGAGGTACGTTCGCCAGTCTGCGCGGTCATGCTCAGACCAAAGCGCAGGTAGTCCGGCCCCCAGGACTTTTCCTTGGGCTCGAGCAAGGCGATGTTCTTGCCGTCCTCCTGCGAGAAGTTGAGTTGCACCCGCTCGAAGTCACCGCGCTGAAAGACCCGCGTGGTGCTGTCCATGAGGCTGTTGGCACTCTGATTGGCGTTTTCCGGCTTGATTTCCGCCAGCAACACCTGCGGGTTGACCGTCTTCATGGGCGCAATCCGAATTTCATCGACGTAAAAGTCGCGCTCCACCGCAAGATCGTGCCGCGCTTTCCAGAGTGCAAATTGCTCGGGCGACACTGCCAGACGCTCCAGTTGGGCAGCCACACTGCGCACGGCCGCTTCACCGGCCCGAAACAGTGGCTGGGCCTGATCGAAACTGCCCGAGGTGAGCGCATCCAACACCGGGCTGACCAGCACGTCGCCCGGGCTGAGCATGGCCAGCGAAGCGCGCACGTTTTGTTCGGTCAGTATGTTGACCATCTGCAGGCCGACGGATACCGCCGAGCCAATCTCCTTGCGTGTCAACAGGGGGGTGCCAAGGTTGACTGCGACCACCACGTCGCCGCACAAGGCGCGCCCGGTACTCACCGGCAGGTTATCAACCAAGCCGCCATCGATCAGCAACTTGTCATCCACTTCAACCGGCGCCATCACGGTAGGCACTGACATGGTGGCGCGCAAGGCGGCGGGCAACGGGCCGCTGTCAAGCAGCACGCGGTGACCTGTGGCAATGTCAGTGGCCACGGTTTTGAAGGGGATGGGAAACTGCTCGAACCGCTGGATGCCGATCGCGCGACGTGTTAAGTGGTTCAACACTTCCGACAGGTTCTGGCCATAAATCACGCCCGCAGGGCTCACCACTTCACCATTGCGCACGCCAAACTCCGGCAAGGCGAAGTGGCCGTTTTCGTCCTTCTTGCGCCGGGCACGCATGGCGAGGCGATCGGGCCGGTCCTGGAACGCTCGCGTCCAGTCGATGGCCAGCGTGGTCTGCTCCATTTCGGCGATGGGCATGCCCGCTGCATAAACGCCGCCCACCACGCCCCCCATGCTGGTGCCCACAATGCAATCCACAGGAATGCGCATGCGCTCCAGTTCCCGGATGACGCCAATGTGCGCCAAGCCGCGCGCACCGCCGCCTGATAGCACCAGTGCCACGCGTGGACGCGCACTTGCCACCGCAAGAGCATCCTCTGCTGCTGAAAATGTAGAAAAACCACTGGCCCAGATGGCCAGCCACGCGATCAATAAAAAGCGGATGTGGGGAATTTGCAGGGTGTGCGCACGCATGCCCCCAGTTTATCGGCTCACTTGCCGCCCAAGCCCATCGCCCGCGTGATCACTTCCTTCATGATCTCGTTGGTGCCGCCGTAAATGCGTGCCACACGGGCATCGGCAAAGCCGCGGGTAATGGGGTACTCCCACATGTAGCCATAGCCACCAAAGAGCTGCACGCACTCGTCCATCACCTTGCACTGCAAGTCGGTACACCAGTATTTCGCCATGCTGGCGGTGGCGGTGTCGAGCTGGTCCTTGCAGATGAGTTCGCTGCACTTATCCACAAACACCTGCGCCACCTGAACCTCGGTTTGCAGCTCGGCCAGCGTGTAGCGGGTGTTCTGAAATGCCGCAACCGGTTGGCCAAACACCTTGCGCTCTTTCACATAGTCCACCGTCCATTGGATGGCGGCCTGGGCACCGGCCACCGCGCTGATGGCAATCTGCAGCCGCTCCCAGGGCAATTGCTCCATCAGGCAGATGAAGCCGCGGTTCTCGTGCGCCTTGCCACCCAGCAGGTGCTCGGGGCCAAGCCGCACATTGTCAAAAAACAGTTCGGACGTGTCTTGTGCCTTCAATCCCAGTTTCTTCAGGCGTTTGCCCACACTGAAACCCGGCATGCCACGCTCCACCAGCATAAGGCTGGTGCCTTTGCCGCCAGCGCTAGGGTTGGTCTTGGCCACGACGATCACCAGATCGGCATGCCAGCCGTTGGTGATGAAGGTTTTGCTGCCGTTGAGCAGGTAGCTGCCGTCCGGTTGCTCAATGCAAGTCGACTTGATGCCCTGAAGGTCCGAGCCCGCCGCCGGTTCGCTCATGGCGATGGCACCAATCATTTCCCCGGTGGCAAGCTTGGGCAGGTACTTGGCTTTTTGCTCGGGCGTGCCGTAGTGCAGGAGGTAAGGCGCCACGATCTCGCTGTGCAGGCTGTAACCAATGCCGCTCACACCCGCGCGCGCCAGCTCTTCAAACTGGATGACGGAGAACAACTTGTCCGCGTCTGACCCTCCATATTCCTCCGGCATACTCATGCACAGAAAACCGTTATCGCCCGCCTTGTTCCACACTTCACGCGCCACATAGC
>CAJBVC010000099.1 GCA_903958915.1 uncultured beta proteobacterium | reverse complement strand
TGGCCGTGCAGGATGGCGTACCGAAGCCGGCACCCAGCACGTTGTAGTTCTGGCGTCCAATGGTCTTGGAGACCCCTGCGCGAAGCAGCATGTTCTTGTCGATCTCAAAGCGCACATTCACGCTGGGCAACGCATGGTCGAAGGTGCGGTCGGTCGCTGTCTTGAAGTACACGGCTCCCTGGGTCATGGCAGCACCGTCATAGTAGGTGGAACCGTCGCCGGCCGTATTGATCGCATCGGGGTACGCCACACAGGGCACTACCGCATTGCCAGGGACAATTTTGGGGCACTTGCCGGTGGGCGTGGGTGTCACGATATTGGCGTTAATCTGGGTACGTACCAGACGCAAGCCCACGTTGCCCGACCATTTTCCGTCGTCCAGGTTTTGCATCACATACAGCGCCGACTGCCGTTCACGCATGTCAATTTCACCGGCAACACGGCGGTCAAACTCGGGAGATACCTCTTTGAATTGCGAAGCGATATAGGCCTTGAGGGTTTCCGGGTCGTAAGTGAAGCCGGTGTTGTCGAACTTGCCTCCCAGCGTGTTGCCAAAGTTGGACGGATAGGGTAGTGAGCCCGTCGTGGGCGCCCCTGGCAGGGCCGAGGCACGTCGAGACGGCGCCCAGCGGTCCAGCACGCGTTTGTGGTCGGCATGGCGCACCCCAAATTCGACGCTGCTGAGTGGCCCTTTGTTCAGGCTGTATTCGCCGTCCAGCGCGATGCTTTGCTCGGAGTCGGTGGTGCGCACACTGCTGGCACCAAGACCGACGAGTTTGTAGCCACTGCCATCCGCATTGAGTCCCGGTGTATTGGTGCCCGCTCCCATGTAGCTCCAGTCGGGGGCCGACGTGGAGCCATTGAGGTTGTAGCTGATGCCTGTGCCGTAGCGGGCAAAGGTGACGCCCTGGTCGAGCAATGTGGTACCAACGCCGCGCGTGCTGCTCAGCAGTGCCTTGACCGTCAGATCGTCATTGACCCGGTACTTGGCATCCAGATCGACAAAGCCGGAGGTGGCACTGGCACCATCCCGGTAGAAGCCTTCGGAATTGCCGACGTACTGTGGAACGGTGCCCGCTGGGAAGACGATATCGGCACTCTTGAGTACTTTCAGTTCGTTGCCCCAGGTGGTGGTCTCGTTGATGAGTACCGGGTTCTTGATAAACGCAAACACCTGCGATCCACCTGGCAACCCGGTGGCATTGGTGTTGGCGGCTGCGGCAGTTACTGCACCCAACGGCTCGTTCTTGCCCAGCAACATGGAGTAGATGGCACTGGAGGTAAGGCGGCCGTAGTTGTTGGCACGCATCGAAGAGTCAAACGCGGTCAGGGTCAGGTCCAGGTCGGAATTGGGTTTGAACTCCACTGAAACCATGCCACCCTTGCGGTCGCGCACGCCTTCCACAAACTCCGAGCTCATGCTGCCCGGCAATCGCACACCGTTGAGGTCTGCGGCCTTGAGCCCTGTGCCAGCGAGGGACGCATCGGTGATGCCCTTCATGGTGCTGGTGTTAATGACGTCCCAGCCGCTGCTGGCGCCATAGGCGAAGCGCGAAGCGGAGTCACGGCGCACAAAGCGCTTTTCAGCGAAGCCCTGCACGATAAAGCCCAGCGTGTTGTCGTCGTTTTTCCAGTTCACGTTGGCGTTAAAGTCGCCCGCAGTCTTATCCGGAAGCGATGCGTACGAAGCTCCCAGCGACACGCTGCCGCCGACTTTTGCCTTTTGTTGCAAGGGTTTGCGGGTCGTGACATTGATGGTGCCAGCCAGGCCTCCGTCGACCAGATTGGCCTGGGAGGTGCGGTAGACCAGCGCTTCGTTCAGTACCGACGACGGCATCAGGCTCAGGCTGGTACTGCGGCTGCTGGAGAGCTGATCCGACACGTACCAGTCCCCACCCGACACCGTGTGCCCATTGAAAAGAATGAGTGACATATCAGGATTTGTGCCGCGCATGGACACTTTTTCCGCTTCGTCGTAATCAGAGCGCACTGCCACCCCGGGCAGACGCTGCAGCGAATCGGCGAGGTTCTTGTCTGGCATCTTGCCCACGTCTTCGGCAGAAATTACTTCGACAATGGCGCTTGCGGCTTTCTTCACGGCGAGCGATTTTTCCATGGCTGCGCGCACGCCGGTGACGGTCACGGTGTCCAGATTGGCAGCCGGTGCTGGCGTGGTCTGGGCAAACCCGGGCGCGGCCAGCGCCCACAGGCTGAGCGAGACCGCCTTGGCAATGGTGTTTTTCTTGAAAAGCATGGAGCGAAATCCTTTCGGTGGGGGTTGTGACAGTATTGGCAAGAACAGCGGGTCGCGCATGGCGAGCAGCCGATTATCTTGACGCTTTCAATCCGATCTGGCTCTTATGGGAACCCCTACTGTGTTGCGTTTTTGCAATGCACGATCTGCACGACCACGGCTGCCAGGGCTAAACTGCATCGACTCCGATCCACGGTTGGGGCCAACAACCATTGCATGATGTACCGCACGATTCCAATAGCTATGGCGGCAGTTGCACTGCTGGCCGGATGCGCAGGCCAGACGCTTACGACGTCGGAGCCTTTTCGACAGCCATCGATCTTTCAGGTCGACATGTGGGGCGGCACCGCTGGAACGCTTCCGCCGACTCCGCAAAAGATCCATAGAGTCACGCTGCACCATCAGGGCGAGACCTGGAAGGCGGGGGCCGATGTGGCGAAATATTTGCAGCGGCTGCAGCAATGGTCCCGGCTGACCAAGCGCTGGGCCGACATTCCGTACCACTATGTGATCGCTCCGGACGGCCAAATCTATGCGGCGCGGGATATCGCGTTGTCTGGTGACACCAATACCGAATACGACCCCGCTGGCCATACGCTGGTCATGCTGATGGGCAATTTTGAGGATGTGCAGCCGTCCACCGCGCAGTTGGATGCTACGGTCCAGTTGGTGGCCTGGCTGACGCAACACTACCAATTGGATGCGTCGACCATCGCGTCGCACCGTGATTTCAGCAGCCAGACCGTGTGCCCCGGCAAGAACCTGTACGGGCTGTTGGAATCGGGCTGGCTGCGTCAAGCGGTCTCCGCCACCTTGCAGGGCCTGACATATGTCGCGCCACCGACGTCCCCGTCCGAAGCAATCCTGCGCTAGAATCAAGCATCAAACTAGCCTGCAACGCACGTCGAATCTGCGTGAACAGCTATCAAGACCATAGCAATCCGTTTGTCTCCGACCCGCGAAAATTGGGGTCAGAGCCCGATTTCGTCGTCAATCCACTCGCGCCGTAGACATCACTTCCTGAATCGGGATCTGACCCCAACTCCCGCTGCCCGATATGTGTGCCAATACAGAAAAGCAGAGCGCTCAAGTCCAACTGGCCATGCCAGTAAGGCCGTAGCCGGCGCCAAACAGCCCAATGGGCTGTTCCATGCTCCCCTCGCCCAGCGGGGCGAGGGGTTGGGGGAGTGGGGAGTTCGAGGCTACTTGGCTTCCAGCACCTGCCGGCACTCAGGTGGTAGCTTCATGAGGGTCAGGGGTGGTGGCGGGGTGCCCGACGGTTTTGGATGCAGCGCCTCGTCGGTGAACCACCAGTCCAGTGACGCGTCGCACCCGTCACCCTCGGGTGTCGGGTCCTGGGCGGCGCACTTGGCCGTTCCCGCGGGGCAGTGCAGGCGCACATGAAAGTGGTAATCGTGGCTGTGTTCTGGGCGCATCTTTTGCAGCCAGGCCTCACCTTTGGCGGCGCGGCAGAGCGCGCGTTTGATCGCTGCATTGACAAAGATGCGCTGCACCTGAGGGTCCTGTGCGGCGGTGCGCAGCACCGCCAGGTGCCCCGGTGTCCAGACAGTCGGGTCCACATCCAGGCGATCGGCGCGGACTACCTTGATGCTCGAGACTTCCTCGCGCTCC
>CAJBVC010000098.1 GCA_903958915.1 uncultured beta proteobacterium | reverse complement strand
GTGGTCAGGGCACGCGCCAGCCCGATCGGATCGACTCCATGGTGCGTATAAAACCGGGTGTCTTCCACCGCCAGCAGCGCTTTCTTCATGAGGACCGGAATCTGGTCAATGCGCTGCACCACCCTTCGCTCGGCACCGAACCCGCCGATCTCCACTCCGTCGGCAGTGAGCACCCGCAGTGGCTGCTTGGGCTGGTAATGCGCCAGCGATGAGGTGTCGGGTAATTGCATTGCAAAAGCAACCAGCACCGCCCCCACCACAAGGAAGATTGTCAAAGCCGCAAAACCCAGAACGCGCCAGGCAGCGGGCGACCAGCCGTTGGCCCAGGACCCTACGCTAGGGCGCATCTTGATGCAGCACTATGCGGTTGCGTCCACCAGCCTTGGACTGGTACATGGCTGCATCGGCCCACTTGATGACATCTTCCTGGCTGGCCTGCTGTCCCACAAACACCACCACACCCACGCTTGCGGTACACCGGTGTTCAATGCACTGCGTTACGGTCGCAGCGTGGGGCAATGTCAGCAGGTACGGTTGCGCAAGTGTCACTCTAATTTTCTCCGCGATCTGCATGGCTTGCGCTCTTGCAATTGCAGGATCGGCATCCAGCGTCCCAAGTATGACTTCAAATTCATCACCCCCGGTACGGCTCACAGTATCTATTTCTCGCACACAATTTGTCAGCCGGTTGGCAACCTCCATCAGCAGCAAGTCCCCGGCAGCGTGGCCATGTGTATCGTTGATCGGTTTGAAATTATCCAGATCCAGGTACATCAAGGCACCCAGTTGGCCACTGCGTTGGCTGGCCGCCATTGCTACACGGAGCCGATCTTCAAACATGCGTCGATTGGGCAATTTGGTGAGCGGGTCAAAATAGGCCAAGCTGCGTATTTCCTGTTCCAGGGCCCGTCGCTCCGTGATGTCCATGATGTAGCCGAAAACCTTGACAATCCGGTCGCCCTGTCGCACCGGTTGCCCGATGGTGCGTACCCACAGTTCGCGCTGCTTGCACGACACAAAGGCGACCTCCATATCGTAAGGCTCCCCGTGCGCGACGCAGGCCGCGAATGCCTTCATGACCTTGTCCCGGTCTTGTGGTGCATAGCAGGCAATACTCTGGGCGACGTGTTCACTGCCCACTTCGGAGGCCGACTCGGGGGCCATGTCATGAATACGGTAGGTCTCCGTAGTCCAGCGCAGGCGCTGTTGCTCAACGTCCCACTGCCAGCCCCCGATGCCACCCAGGTGCTGCGTCGCACTCAGCAGGTTTTCACTTTCCTGGAGGTCTTCCTCCCGCTGCGCCAGGCGGTCAAGCATCGCATTGAAATGCTTCGCAAGCTGCGCCGCTTCATCGTCCCCCGCGACTACTGCGCGCTGCGTCCATTGTCCGTTCTGGACCGCATTGGCTACCCTCTGGACAGCGTGTAGACGCCGGATCAGGTACCGCACGGCGAGTGCAGCGAAGCACGCGCCCAGCACAATTGAAAAGACAATGTACAGCGCCGCGTCGCGCTTGATCTTATCCAACTCGGCGGCAAAAGTATCACTGGCCAGGCCCACTCGAGCCCATCCAATATGACGATCTGCCAGCATCACGGGGCTGACCACGTCGATCATGCCTGGACTGCTGAGGACTACATGCAGTTCTGGCTGGACCGGTAGGTCTTCCAGATATTGCCCGCGCCGGGCTACCTCTTGGTGCGCCAGGATTTGGCCTCGGGTATCGAGCACCATGGCGTGGCGCAAATCGGGATAACGCGCCAACCCGCTGACGATTTCCTGCAGGCCACTGAAGTCACGTGCAGCCACCCAGACGGCGGAAGTGGTCGCCAGGCCACGCGCCATGGCCATGGCCTGGTTCGATCGCTGTTCTTTCTCTGCCAGTTCCTGCCGCCGAGTCATTTCCCAGCCGAACAGGGTCATGACAAGGGCCATGATCAGCGTCAACCCCAGCACCATCTTCCGATAAAGAGTTCGGGTCAGGATGCGCTTGATCGTGTCGAACGTCATGGGGGTTCCACAGGTCGAACATCTTTTTCGAACCGCGCAACATACCGCGCGACGATCGCGTAACTGGCATCGTTGGCCGGATGAAAGCGGGCCGTCTCCATTGCACCAAGAACTGCCGCACCCTGCGGGGTATCCGCCAATTCCATCAGCGTACGCTGGACGCCCTCACGCACCGCGGTAGGCACATCGTCGCGCACCATCACCGAGTTGTTGATGAGGGAGGGGGTTTCCCAGGCCACTTTGAGTTGTGCTGCCTCGGCAGGGTGGTCGCGTTGAAAAAGACGCCACGGTGGCGGCCAGGTTGCCCCAGCGGCAGCCTGTCCCAGATATACATTCATGATGGACGACTCCTGCGACCCCACGTAGACGTTTTGCAGGTCACGGCCAATGTGGATGCCGTTGTCATACAAGAACCGCTGCGGCATGATCGCCGCTGCCAGCGCTGTTGGAGACGGGTAGGCTACCGTTTTGCCTTTGAGATCGGCGAGCTTATGGATGCCGCCGTCCTTGCGCACGATGAAAATTCCCTTGAAATCCTCCGCATTGCCCGCCATCGCTATCACGTGGTAGCCCACCTTTTGCGCCTGCAGGGTCTGCCATGGGTTGGGAAGCAAGAAAGCTGGCTCGCGTCGGCGCAGCTTGACCTCAAAGGCCTGGTAATCGCGTGATGCCTCCAGCTCGATCCTTGCGCCTTTCAACTGCCGGTTGAGGTGATCGACCAAGGGTTGATAGGCAGCGCTGAGTTTTTGAGGATTGTGCAGTGGATGCACGGCCAGTCGGTACACCTCCTCGGCGCGCACCTGAGGCGTATCGGAATACGGCAGTGGCGCATTCTGCGGCGCTGGATTGCAGCCCGCAAGAAGGGCCGCGCTAGCCAGCGCAGCCAAAATCCTGCCGACGTGATGCGGGTACGCCCTCTCCACGACGCGGAGGGAAAGTGCAGCGTCCATATAACTACTCTAGCGCTGCGTCCCCTGAAATCAAGGTGTCGCGCCGCTTTTTGCCCAAAAACCGGTACCAATACCCAAGTTCTTGCTGTTTGTAGTGAATGACAAGTACCCATTGCTATTGAGGTAGGTCGCCAGTTCGCCCGAGGTATTTAGCGATGCCGCGTAGAAGTACCAAGCCGAACGGGCATTGTCCCAGGCCCACACGCTCGCGGCTGTCAAGTCGCTCGCGTTCTTTGTTTCACCCAGCGCGACCAGATTCCACCCCGACTTGAGCCCGGCTTGCACTGTAGCCAGACTGACCGCCGGAGTATTAGGAAGCGACACCGAAAAGGCGGTTCTGGCGTTGACCCAGAAGCCGTCACCACCATCGATTGAGGTCAGCACTTCGTAGCCCTGGCTGGTCGCGTGATTGCTAAGCTCCAGCGCCGTCATGGACGGCGCATAGAACGCCCATTTGCCGGAAGTAGTGCGCCACTTCCAGACCGATGACACTTTGCTCGCGTCACCAAACAGGCTGGCATCCGAGTAGGTCAACGCTGAGGTGCTGCCATGGCCCAGAAGATTCCAGCCTGCGCCTAGCGCAACGCTGGTGGTGGCGGTGGTTGCCAAAGTACCTTTGCGGATCGTATGGTTGCCTCGGTCCACCACGTAGACGTTGCCACTGCTGTCCACCGCTACGTCTTTGGGGTTGTAGAAGGTGGCCAGCGTACCAACGCCTTCGGCAGATCCAATGCCCGACCCGGCAATGGTCGTGACGACCCCGGCTGGTGAAATCTTACGGATGACCTGGTTGTCGGTATCGGCAACGTACACATAGCCAGCGGCATCCACGGAAATTCCAGCCGGGAACTTGAACAACGCAGCTGTTCCGGTGCCGTCGACTTTCCCAGGCGAGCCGGAGCCTGCCAGTGTGGTCACCACACCTGCAGGCGTCACTTTGCGGATGGCGTGGTTGCCGTGGTCGCAAATGTAGAGGTTGCCTGCAGTATCCACCGCAATATCAAAAGGCACACTAAAGCGCGCCGCAGAGCCCGTGCCATCAACCAGTCCGATCTGATTGGCTGCTCCTGCTACCGTTGTCACCACCCCTGCGGGTGTGATCTTTCGCACCGTATTGGGGCCAGACTCGACCACATACACGTTACCTACGCCATCCACGGCAATGCCGTACGGACTAGCGAATCGCGCCGCGGTGCCCGTTGCGTTCAAACTGCCTTCCGACCCTGCGGTGCCTGCCAAGGTGGTGACCACCCCGACACTTGTGATCTTGCGCACGGTGGAGTTGCCGGTATCGGCAACATACACATTGCCCGCACTGTCGGTCGCAATGCCCTGGGGCGTCTTGAACAAGGCAGCGGTTGCTGTTCCATCGCTACTGCCAAAAGTTCCTGGCCTTCCCGCGAAGGTGGTCACGGTTCCGTCAGAAGTGATCTTACGGATCGAATGGTCGGTGGCATCGGCCACATACACGTTGCCTAACGTATCCACCGCGACCGCATACGGGTCTTCAAAGCGTGCCGCGGCACCTTTGCCATCCACACTGCTGCTGCGCCCCGCCTGGCCGGCTAGGGTGGTCACGTTGCCCAAAGCGATTTTGCGTACGGTGTTGCTGGCGGTATCGGCCACATACAGACTTCCTGCGCTGTCGATGGCTATCGCGGAAGGTGAGTTGAAGAGGGCACTGCTCGCGGGCCCATCGGTACTGCCTGGCATCGGCCCGGCACCTGCTGCTGTCTGGAGGCCCGCGAACCTTGAAACCACCCCGGCCGAGGTCACACGATAAATGACGTGCGCGGTGTAATCGGTCACATAGAGCGTGCCGGTACTGTCCACTACGACGCCCCGTGGCGAGCCCAGTTGTCCATTGGTGCCATCAACAAATGTCGTAACGACGCCAGCCGGCGTGATCTTGCGAATCGACCGGTTGCCGGAATCGGCGATAAACAGATTGCCTGATGTGTCGATGGCGATACCTTGCAGCGACTTGAACCGTGCCGCCGTGCCGGTGCCATTGACAAACCCCTCGACCCCGGGGCTGCCGGCCAGCGTGGTCACCACGCCAGCCGGGGTGACCTTGCGGATGGTCATGTTCACGTAGTCGGTGACATACACGTTGCCACTGGTGTCGAGCACCACCCCATTCGGCTCGGCAAACTTGGCGGCAGAGCCGGTGCCATCGGTACTGCCCATACCGCTGCCACCGGCCAGCGTTGTCACCACCCCGGCGGGCGTGATCTTTCGAATCGCGTTGTTGTTGGTGTCGGCGACATACACATTGCCGGCGCTATCGGTGGCCACACCGAAGGGCTCGCTGAACTTGGCAGGCGTGGCGTTGACACCGCCAGTAGTGCCAGCAGTTCCCGCGAGGGTCGTCACCACGCCCGCAGCAGTGACTTTGCGGATGGTGTGGTTCGAACTGTCTGCAACATAAATCGTCCCATTGGAATCCACAGCAATACCACGCGGTGCGGAGAACTGGGCGGCGCTTCCCGTGGCGTCAATGCTCGTGGCCACAGCTCCGGGTAATCCGGCCAGCGTACTGAACGTCAGCGTGTCCGCCGCGACGCCCTGCGCAAGTCCAAATGCACTCAACAGACAAACCACGCAGCGCAATACCAGGTGAACACTTCTGTGCATATCAAACTCCAAAAGGTCGTGAACGCAGCAACCTGCCCCGCAGACACTCTAACCTCGGATGGCTATGTTGTGCAACCCGCATGCGGTGTGGCGGTCGAACCTATCGGACTTCCTAGAGCAATTTCTCAAATTCCCCGATTGGCACAGGCCGACTGAAAAAATACCCCTGAAAGGAGCGGCACTGATGTTGTTTCAGGAACGCCAGTTGCTCCGCAGTCTCAACACCTTCGGCGATGACGTTCATTCCCAGTATGTGGCCCATGGTGATGATGGTCTGCACAATCGCTGCATCGTTGGGGTCATGGCTGATGTCGCGCACGAATGACTGGTCGATCTTCAACTGGTCCAGTGGCAGGCGCTTGAGGTAGGCCAGCGAAGAGTAGCCAGTGCCGAAATCGTCCATCGAAAATCGAATGCCAAGCGCCTTGAGCTGGTGCATCTTTTCAATGGTGTCGGCCACGTTGCTGATCACAATACTCTCGGTGAGTTCGAGCT
>CAJBVC010000097.1 GCA_903958915.1 uncultured beta proteobacterium | reverse complement strand
CTCGGTCCCGGAGTTTTTGGTCAAAGTGATTGGGCAGAAGTACAGCCTGGATTTGCAATCCGCACCCTACCGAGGCGCAGCGCCCATGATGGGTGACATGCTGGGCAACCAGATTGCTGCGGGTACCGGATCGATCCCCGACTTTATCGAAAACCACAAAGCCGGCAAGATCCGTGTTGTGGGCGTGATGGGCAGCGCACGCCAGGCGATATTGCCCGACGTTCCCACCTTTGCAGAACTTGGCCTGGCAGGCTTTGATGACTTGCCTTACTACGGCATTTTCGCCCCCGCCGGTACACCACAGCCCACGGTAGACCGGCTCTCTGCGGCCCTGGCCAAGGTGGTTGCGTTGCCGGACGTGCGCGAGCGCCTGACCGCCATGGGCTTGACCGTGGGTTACATGACACCGCAACAGCTCGCCAGCCGCGAGCAGGCCTACAGTCAGACCTGGGCACGCATCATCAAGGCCAGCGGTTTCGTAGCGCAGTAAGTCACAGAGGATCAGGTCCAGCCCAGGCCGCGGGCGGCCAGCCCGAGCAGCGCACAACCAACAATGACGTGGATGACGCCCTGTTTGTAGCGCAGCAAAGCCACGGCGGCCACTGCTGCCAACGCCAATGCGAACCAGTCTGCTCTTGCAAGAAATGGGCCGCTAGCGCCCGTCCGGATTGCGATATGCGCTACGAAAAACAGAGCAAGACTGGCAACCACGCCGACCACTGCCGCGGTGATGGCGGTCAGCGGTGCGGTCAGGTGCAGCTTGCCGTGGGTGGACTCCACCAGCGGGCCACCGGCCAGTATGAAGATAAATGACGGCAAGAAGGTAAACCAGGTGACCACTGTAGCGGCCAGCGCCGCACCCAGAAACTGCGCGTCCGGCCCCAGCACCTCGTTGCCCCAGCCACCAACAAAGCCGACAAAGGCCACCACCATGATCAGCGGCCCTGGCGTGGTTTCACCCAGCGCCAGGCCGTCAATCATTTGCACACCGGTAAGCCAGCCAAAGTGTTCGACCGCGCCCTGGTAGACATAGGGCAGCACGGCATAGGCACCGCCAAAGGTCAACAGTGCCGCCTTGGTAAAAAACCAGCCCATTTGCGCCAATGTGCTGTCCCAGCCCTGCCAGGCCACCAGAATTCCCATGGGCAACAGCCACAGGGCGGAGCCAACCGCCGCCACCGTTGCCAGCCGCACAGGTGACCAGCGTGCATGCGGCGGCGTGGGCGTGTTGTCACCGATCAACCACTCCATCTCACCGGCTGCCATCGCCACCGGCTTGGCCGCACCGTGGCCGCCAGAGCCCGCAAACTGTGCCGGCACCCAACGCGAGCCCAGCCAGCCAATGAACGCCGCCCCGGCAACGATCCACGGGAACGGCACATTGAAGCCATATATTGCTACAAAACTCGTAGCTGCAACCGCCCAGAGAACAGGCGCTACAGTCGGATTCTTTAATGTTTTGGAGCCAATGCGGTGCACTGCCTGCAACACAATCGCCGCCACCGCCGGTTTAATGCCATAGAGCAGCCCGGCCACCCACGGCACATCGCCAAAGGCCACATACACCCAGCTCAGCGCGATCAGGATAAACAGCGAGGGCAGCACAAACAGGACACCG
>CAJBVC010000096.1 GCA_903958915.1 uncultured beta proteobacterium | reverse complement strand
GGGTGGAGTTCAGCGGCCTGATCAGCAATGGCGACAAGTCGACCGTGATGATGGCCACCGGGATTGATCCCGACAGCGAATTCGCGGTCAAAGGCCCGTTCCTCTCGGTCACCGCCGGCGAGGTGCTGAGCAGCGACGCCAAAACCGCTGAGGTCATGCTGGGCGAGGGATTGGCCAAGAGCCTGAAAGCCAAGCCCGGAAGCAGCCTGACGCTGCTGGCCAGCACCGCCGATGGCGCGCTCAACGCTTTGGACGTGGTGGTCAAGGGCGTGTTTTCCACCGGTGTGCCCGATATGGACCTGCGTTTCATCTACACCGACATCGCCACCGCGCAGAAGTTGCTCAATACCCAGCGGGTGTCCAGCCTGGGCGTGTTTCTGGCACGCATGGACATGACACAGGCCGCGCAGCAGCGCGTAGCGGCGGCCAATCCGGAACTGAAGGTCAAGACCTGGACCGACCTGGCATTCTTCTACAAGGCAGTGAAAGACCTGTACAACCGTATCTTTGGCGCCATGGGCCTGATCATCGGGGTGATCGTGGTGTTTGTGGTCACCAATGCCATGGCCATGGCCATCATCGAACGCACCCGCGAAATTGGCACCTTGCGGGCGTTAGGCACCCTGCCGCGCCAACTCCTGACCACGCTGGGCCTTGAAGGGATGGTGCTGGGCGGCGTGGGGGCACTGGCAGGCGCCGCCGTGTCCATCGGTGTGACGGTATTTCTGCTGGTCGTTCCGATGGAGATGCCAGCGCCACCCGGCCAAACCAAGGGCTATCCGCTGCTCATCACCTTTGATGCTTGGATGTACCTGGCGACCATGCTCAGCATGGTGTCCCTCACCGTGCTGGCCTCGACCTGGGTCGCACGCAAGACTGTCAACATGCCCGTAGTCGAAGCGCTGGCGCACACCTGAGCGAAATGGGGGTCGGATCCGCGTAGCGAAGCGAAGACGGCTCTGACCCCAATTTCGCGGACCGAAGCGAACAGTGGCTCCCTGCGCCGACCCCAACAACCATACCGAAAATCTCCACTATGAAACTCTTCATTCAAACCCTCGCCACCCTGGCCCTCGCCGGCGCCGCACACGCCCAGGACGTGCCCACCCTGCTCAAGGCCGCCGACAAGTTCCGCATGAGCGCGGATAACCTGCAGGTGGAGACCCAGATCAACGTGGTCAACGCCGACGGCACGCCCGACAAGGAACGCCGCTACAAGGTGTTTGCCCAGGCCGGTCGCAAGTCGCTGGTGCTGATGCAGAGCCCCGCCGAAAGGGGGCAGAAGGTGCTGATGCTGGGCGACGACTTCTGGCTGCTGATGCCAGACAGCCAGCGCCCGCTGCGCATCACGCCCATGCAGAAGCTACTGGGGGATGCCTCCACTGGCGACATAGCCACCATGAGTTGGGCTGACGACTACAGCGGCAAATTGGTGGGAGAGGAACGCTGCGACGCCACCACCAAAGGCTCGCCGCAAGTGCCGTGCCTGCACTTGAGCCTTGCCGCCACGCGCAAGGGCGTGACCTACCAGCGCATCGAGCTGTGGCTGGGCAAAGTACGCTTTGAGCCGCTCAAGGCCGATCTGTACGTGCTGTCGGACAAACTGGCCAAGCAGGCGACCTTTGTGCTGGACAAGCCGACGGCCCCGACGATGGTGACCGAAATGGTGCTGGCCGACCAGGTCAGCAACCACAAGACCACCCATGTGCGCTACCTGAACCGCAAGGAGCGCCAGGTGCCACAGGAATGGCTCAACCCCATGTTTCTGGTGCGCAACCCGCCGCTGGATTGAGGCCATGAAACATCTGATTCTCTTAGCAGGGGTGCTGTTGTGCGCCGCACCGGTCAGCGCTCAGGAGACCCAGCACGACTGGAACGTGAGTGGCAAGTTGCGCACCCAGTGGGAGGAACGCGTGGGCAGCGATCAGGGGCCGCTGGCGCAAGCCAACCGCCTACAAAGCGGCACGGCAGTGTTGGCCGAACTGGGCGCAACTGCGCAGGCAGAATTGCGCGCCAGCGGGCGCAACTGGAATGCCGTCGCCACTGCCCAACAGCAAGGCTGGCGCGGGCAAGGCGCTCAAGGCGCTTCCTGGATCAACGAACTGGTGGCAACTGCTGATGCAGGCAGCTGGCAGTTCAGTGCGGGCAAAAAAATTGTGGGCTGGGATGTGGGCTACGCCTTTCGCCCCAATGATCTGGTCCAACAGGAAGTTCGGCGCACGCTGGTGAGCAGCACCAATGAAGGCCGCCCATTGCTGATGGCGGAGCAATTTGATGCCGAGTCGTCCTGGTCATTCGTGCTGGTCAACCCGACTGGCAGTACCGATCAGACCGGCGGCAGCGAACCTGCCATGGCTGCACGCTACTACCAGCGCCAGGGTTCAGCGGACTGGCACGCCTTCGCCCGCATGGCCGATCGCACTGGTGTCAGCGTCGGTGCAGCACTGGCCTGGGTTGCAACCGACGCGGTGGAATTGCATGCCTCGGCCCGTTACCTGCAACGCGCTGACACCAAAGCCATGACGGCAGGGCAGAACCTCCTCCTTCTGCAAAACCCCTGGCTGGCCAGCACCACCAGCAGCACGGCGCTGGCCCTGGTCGGTGGCACCTGGACCCACACAAGCCAGCTCAGCGTGCTGTTGGAGGCCTGGTGGGACGGTACTGCCCTGAGCCCAGACCAATGGACGCGATGGCGCCAGCGCAACCAAAGCTTGCAGCAACTCGCCACCGGTGGCGCGCCATTGGGCGCAGTGGCTGGCAACCTGGCGTGGCAAAGCG
>CAJBVC010000095.1 GCA_903958915.1 uncultured beta proteobacterium | reverse complement strand
GCCAGCGGCAAGACCCCCAGCGCCGCACTGGCCGCGGTGATCGGCCCCGAACTGGTATCGCGCACCGAAGTGATGAAAAAGCTGTGGGACTACATCAAGGCCAACAACCTGCAGGACCCCAAAGACAAGCGCACCATCCTGGCGGATGCCAAGCTGCGACCCGTGCTGGAGGCCGATGCCGTCAACATGTTTGCACTGGCAGGCATTGCCGGCAAACACCTTCGCTAAACGAAGCGCAAACCATAGTGATTGATGCGTGATGTGGTAGCATCACGCATCATTTTTGGATTGAGGTTTGCGATGCGCACCACCCTGGATATTGCCGATGATGTGCTGTTTGCTGCCAAAGAACTGGCACAACGCGAGAAGAAGTCTTTGGGCCAGATCATCAGTGAACTGGCCCGGCGCGCATTCGCACAGCCCTCAACCATGAATATGCCGCCTGACAGCAAGGAAATTGCAGCTGCGCCCCTGGTATCCGAGCGCATAGCCAGTTACGGCATTCGACCCCTACCGGCGCGCGGCGGCATTGTCAGCAACGAAATGATTAACCGCTTGCGCGACGCCGAAGGCGTTTGATGCGTGCACTGCTTGACATCAATGTATTGATTGCCCTGCACGATCGCGACCACATCCACCACGAACGCGCGGCACTTTGGCTGGAAGCCAACATCGGGGCAGGCTGGGCCAGTTGTCCGCTGACCCAAAACGGTTGCCTGCGCATCATGAGCCAGGCCGCCTACAGCAGCCCGCAGCCCCTGGCACAGTTGGTTCAAATGCTGCAGAACTCTACCGCCACGCCCTACCATGCAATTTGGAACGATGAAATCAGCATCCTGGATGTCGCCCACTTTCAGCACAGCCACATTCACAGTCCCCGACAGTTAACGGATGTGTACCTGCTGGCTCTGGCCGTCCACCACGGGGGGCGACTGGTGGGGTTTGATCAACGTATCCCTTTGAGCGCGGTGCGGGGCGCAACCGCAGAGCACCTCGTGGTACTGTAATGACGCTTGGCACCGATTAGTCCTCCCCCACCACCCCGTCCACATACAACCAGCGAGCGTCCTCCCGCACAAACCGGCTGGTTTCGTGCATCTGGCCGGCGCGGCCGTTTTCCTTGAAGCGGGCGGTGAACTCCACCACGCCGGCATCGAGGGACATGGCGCTATGCAGCACCTCCAAACCCGTCCAACGCACAAACGGGTTGGGCTCCATCTCTCCCGGTGCCGTGGATGGATGCCAGGTGGCCAATAGATACTCGCCCATGGCGGGGTCCTGGCACTGCAAGGCATAGGCGCTGTAGCGCGAGCGCATCAATGCCTCGGGCGTGGGTGCATGCACCCCCTGCGCCAGCCCTGCATGCCACAACCCACAACACTCGCTGTAAGTCTGTTCACTGGCGCAAGGGCAGGGCGCAAAAGCACCGGTGCGCAGTTTTTTCATGTGCCACACTCAAGCACTGTGGGCGATGTGCTGACTGGCAGTGCGTTGCAGATGGCCGAGGTGACCTTGGTACGGTGCGTCATGTCACAAAGATACCAGACGCGAGCCCGGATCGACCCCTCCGCGCATTACACTGAGAGTCAACATGCATAGAACCATCTTCGACACCCCTGTTGTGAACACCGTGCTGCGTCTTTTCTCTGTTGCCTTCCTCAGAATCACCGGCTGGAAAGTACAGGGCAGTCTGCCGCCCGAATGCGGCAAGAGCGTATTCATTGCAGCACCACACACCAGCAACTGGGATCTGCCCTACACCCTGATGGTGGCTTTTGCGCTACGGCTCAACATTTACTGGATGGGCAAGGAATCCATCTTCAAGCCGCCATTCCGCGGTCTCATGATGTGGCTGGGTGGCATTCCAGTAGACCGTGCAAAAGCCAACAATCTGGTTGCCGCGTCAGCAGAAGCGTTGCAGGCGGCCGATGGTCCATTGCAACTGGTGGTTCCCCCGGAAGGCACGCGCAGCAAGGTACGTTACTGGAAGACAGGTTTTTACTACATCGCGGTCGCTGCGCAGGTGCCCATCGTGATGTCGTACCTGGACTACCACCAGAAGATTACCGGCATTGGACCGGTATTTCGCCCCTCAGGCAATCTCGAAGCGGACATGGTGGCCATCAAGGCCTTCTATGCCCCGTTCAAAGGCAAAAACCAGGATCAGTTTTAGTTTTTTGCGGGACAGATCTTCAGCTCTGTCCCCAACCACCCCTACTCCAGCATCGCGTCCAACCCCTCAGTCAACTCACTGAGCGGGGGCATGGTGGCAATGGTCTGGCCTGGAAATTGTGCGGCGTGCGCAGGGGCCCAGTTTGGATCCAACCCCAATTTTCTGCCTACCTCGGTGGGATAGCTGCCCAGAATCTGCTGCTCGCTCATCACCAGCACATCGGTGCGGGCGCGCCAAGCACCCAAATGCACCCAGCCGGCCGTTTCCGAAAACTCCCTGGCAGCCATGGGGGATGGCACGTCACGCAAGGCCTCAATGATCGGTTTCGGAAATTTCCACAGACTCGCCAGTTCCGCCGCCACTTCTCCATGGTGGAACCCAAGCACCTGCTTTTCTAGGTCGGCTCGCCCGCCGTCCAGCACGTTGAGCTTTTTGTCCAGCGGGGCCACCTCTGCCGGGATACCGGCGTGCATGTGCAACTGCCCGATACCGTGCATGAGCCCCACGGTAAACACAAGATCGGCGTTCACGCCCTCACGGCTCGCAAGCCAGCGCGCCGCGCACGCGGTGTATAGGTTGTAGCGCCAGAACTGGTGCAAGTCCATGCCTTTGACAGTGCGAAACGCTGCTGCCATGCTGTTGCCAAGCACCAGATTGCGCACCATCACAAAGCCCAGCATACGCAACGCATCGTCCACGGTGCCGATGGTGCGCGACAGGTGGAAGTAAGCCGAATTGGCCAGACGCAACAGCTTGGCGCTCAGTGCTGGGTCCGCCGACAACTGCTGCGCGATCTCGTCGATCGAGACATCTTCCGAGCTGAAGCTCGTAATCAGCTGCTGGGCCACTTTGGGAATGGTGGGCAGCTTGTTGGGTTGGTCCAGAAGGCTTTTGAGTTCCATGGCAGGCCGCTTTACAACAGTGGAAAACGTCAAGTTTGCCATTGAACCCGCTGCACGGACCCTGCGCTGCATCAAACAATCCGCCGGTGGAACTGCTAGCATGCTTGCGATGCCCCTCCAGTTGTCACTGCGAGACCGCTCTGGGCGGGGACCTGCGTTGAAGACTCTCGAAGGGATGCCACCGTGAATGCGAGCAAGACTCCGAGCCGCGAGGCCAATAAAACCACTGCTACACCCGCGAACAACCTGTTGGGCGACGCCTACCTGACCGACTTTGCCCAGCGTTCGGTCCTTTTCCTGGACACCTTGCTCGATCGCGGCAATGCTTACATTGAGCACCTTGACAAGGGGACTCCGCCGCTGCTGAAGTTCGACTTCGAGATGGTCATGGACGGGCACACCCTGGAGCAGCCCTGCAACTACGCCCTGCTGCACCTGCTGCCACCGGCGAGCATGCCGGTGAACGCCAAACTGCGTCCGGTGGTGGTGGTGGACCCACGTGCCGGGCATGGCCCCGGCATTGGCGGCTTCAAGTTTGACTCGGAGGTGGGTGTCGCCATGCGCGCCGGCCACGCCGTCTACTTCATCACCTTCCGGCCCCAGCCTGAGGACGGCCAAACCCTGTTTACCGTGATGCACTCCGAGGCGCGCTTTATTGAAGAAGTGATTGCACGCCACCCGGAGTGCAAGGCCAAGCCGGTGGTGATCGGCAACTGCCAGGCTGGCTGGGCCATGATGGCCTTGAACGCCACACGCCCCGAACTGTTTGGCCCACTCATGATCGTCGGCGCTCCACTCTCGTACTGGGCGGGTTCCTCTACGCTCAATCCCATGCGTTATTCGGGGGCGGCCCTGGGCGGCTCCTGGCTCGCGTCCATGACCGCGGATATGGGTGCAGACCGCTTCGACGGCGCGCATCTGGTCGACAACTTCGAAAAGCTCAACCCAGCCAACACGCTGTGGAACCGCTACTACAAGCTCTGGTCCAACATCGATACCGAGGCCGAACGGTTCCTCGAGTTCGAAAAATGGTGGGGCGGCTTCTTCCGCATGACCGGTGCGGAAATCGAAGCCATCGTGGAAAACCTGTTCGTTGGCAACCGGCTGGCACGCGGCGCGGTACGTGACGGTGACAAGACCATCGACCTGCGCAACATCACCTCGCCGGTGGTGGTGTTTGCATCGCATGGCGACAACATCACCCCCGTGCCGCAGGCACTGGACTGGATCATCGACACCTGGGGTGACGAGCGCGCCATCACAGCCGCTGGTCGCACCATCATCTACGTGCTGCATGAAAGTGTCGGGCATCTGGGTATCTTTGTTGGCGGCGACATCGCGCGCAAGGAACACGACCAACTGGTCACCTCGCTGGACGTGATCGAGAGCCTGCCGCCCGGCTTGTACGAAATGAAACTCGAAGCCAAAGCGGGCAAGGAAGCCATGCGCTGGGAAGAGCTCGAGCCCGGTGACTACACGGTGCACTATGAGCACCGCAAGATGGCTGACATCCTGGCGCTCAACCCCGAAGGTCGGGAAGAAGAAGCGCTGTTCTCCACCATCGCACAAGTGTCCGAGCTCAACGCCACGCTGTACAAAACCATG
>CAJBVC010000094.1 GCA_903958915.1 uncultured beta proteobacterium | reverse complement strand
CTGATCGCGCTGGTGGACAAGACGCGTCAGGGCGATCTGCTCACACGCATCAAAGGCGTTCGCCGCAAATTCGCGCAGGAAGTTGGATTCCTGCCGCCGGCTGTGCACGTGCGGGACAACCTCGAACTCAAACCCAGTGGCTACCGCATCACACTGCGTGGCGTCATCGTAGGCGAAGGTGAGGCATTTCCAGGTATGTACCTGGCCATCAACCCTGGCGGCATCACATCCCCCTTGATCGGCACAGCCACCACGGACCCTGCCTTCGGGCTTCCCGCCCACTGGATTGACGAGCGCCAGAAGGAAGCTGCGCAAATGGCTGGATATACGGTCGTTGATTCCGAGACTGTGATGGCCACACATTTGTCACACTTGATGCAAGTGCAAGCTTCCAAATTGCTTAGCCGAACAGAAACCCAACAGTTGGTAGAACACGTGGCAAAGCTAGCACCCAAACTGATCGAAGAAGTGGTCCCCAAAATGGTATCGATCGCTGTGTTTCAGAAAGTACTTCAGCTGTTGCTTGACGAGGCCGTACACATTCGTGACATCCGTACCATCATTGAATCGATTGCAGAGCATGCAGTGGCGACGACCGATCCAGCGGAATTGGCCAAACGGGTGCGGGTAGCGCTGTCACCTGCCATCGTGCAGCAAATCTACGGGCCTACGAAGGAACTTAATGTCATCGCGATAGACCCAGGACTCGAGCGGCTTCTGGTTCAAGCACTGGGCAGCGCATCGGGTGCAGCCTTGGACCCCGGCGTCGCCGACATGCTTTCGCGCACAGCTGCCGAGACCGCCATGAAACAGGAAGAAGTTGGCGTTCCCGCCTGTTTACTGGTCCCGGACCAGATTCGCAGTTCCATTTCCCGACTGGTACGTCGCGTGGCACCCCGTTTGCAAGTGCTGGCCCACAGCGAAATTCCTGAAACCCACACGATCCGTATCGGCCCGATTCTCAGAGGTGCATTACCATGAACATTCAACGCTTTACCGCTGCCACATCCCGTGAAGCACTTGCCAAGGCACGCATGACCTTTGGTGATGGCACCCTGATTCTGTCAAACCGTCCGACTGAGAACGGTGTCGAGGTTGTTGCGACGGCCGAGGACGTCCTCGCGCAATTCGACGATGGCAATGTCGCGCCAACCCCAAAGGCCAGCGCGGCACCTACACGGGAATCAGCTCAGAGTTACAAGGAAGTTGCGACCAAAGTCGAAGATGATGTAGCCCAACTGGCGATGAGCACGCTGTCTTTTCAGGACTATGTACGCGAACGTATGTTGCGCAAACGCCATGAGTCTACACAGTCGCCGGCACAAGAACGTAGCAGCACCTTTGGGGCTGACGAGCCTGCCACTAAGATGCCACCCAACCCGCCCAAAGCCGTTCAGATTATTCGCAAGGCCGCTACAACCCAGCCTGCTCCCACAGCGATCCCCCAGGGCATCGTCGATGAGTTGCACGCCATGAAGGATCTGATCGAAGACCGCTTCAACACGCTGACTTGGCTGGGACAAGCGCGCCAGAATCCGATCCAGGCCAACTTGATGCTCAAGCTTATCCGAGCGGGTTACTCCCCAACCCTCTCTCGCGCCATTCTGGAGCGCATGCCGCAAGAGTTGGACGCAGCCGGTTCCGCACGTTGGGTGATGGACGTTTTGGAGCGCAACCTGAGAACAGATGCAGAAAGCCCAGCGCTGCACGAAGAAGGTGGAGTCTTCGCATTGACAGGTGCTACCGGTGTCGGCAAGACCACCACCGCTGCCAAATTGGCAGGCTTGTGCGCTAGCTCCCATGGAGCCAACAGTGTCGGACTCATCACCCTGGATACCTACCGCGTGGGAGCCCACGACCAACTGCGCGCTTACGGCAAGATGCTGGGGGTGGTGGCACACCTTGCGCATGACCGTGCGGCATTGCAGGACTTGCTGGGGCTTTTGTCCAACAAGAAAATGGTGCTGGTGGACACTGCGGGTCTCGCCCCGCGTGACCCACGCAAGCGCGAGTTGCTGGAACTCCTGGATTTGCCCGGCATTAAACGGTTGCTGGTGCTCAACGCCGGCGGCCATGGCGACACGCTCGATGACGTCATTGCATCTTTCAAACAGGCTTCGTCGCAACAGGCCATTTTTTCAAAGATTGACGAGGCCGTGAAGCTCGGTCCCGCCATTGACGCCGCCATTCGACACCAATTGGTCCTTCGGGGCGTAACCACTGGCCAGCGCGTCCCGGAGGACTGGGAGTCCGCAGTCGCGTCCAAGCTGGTGCGACAATCGCTGCGCGAATCTGCCAGTTCTGCGTACGATCCGACCGCCAAAGACTTAGGGTTCTTCTTCAGCCAGATCCACTCCAGACCTGCAAACAAGGGGCATCTGGATGCTTGATTCGATAGTCCATCAGGCAACCGGGCTTATGGCGTTGGCGCCCAGGTCTGGAGCCAGGTTGATGGCGATGGTCAGCCATGGCGATGAGCGCGTAGAACTCCCGTTGCTTTGGCAATTGTGCATGGCCTTGTCTGAATTTGGTTACGCCGTTACGGTGCTCGACGCGACCGCTTGTGAAACCGACACCAATCCCGGTTTAGAGCACATGCTCAACTCTTCCAACTGGCGTGCGTCATCTGATGACCCGTTCTGGACGGTCGTTCCCTCTGCACTCGGACTACAGACACTTTGTGCCTGCGCACAGGGTCAACAAGCAAGCCTGGAAAGATTGGGCCAGGTCATGCCGCGCGATGGCGTCGTGATCTTGTACTGCAATGCAGAATGGTTGACGACGCTGATTGGCAACAGTCATGCATCACCCCTGTTGGCCGTATCTTCGATGAAGACTTCGCTGATGACGAGTTACCTCGCCCTGAAGCGACTGCTAAAAAAAGGGGATCTGGAGCCAACTGTCGTAAACTTGGCGGAAGACGAGCGCGCTGTTGCCGCGAGTTTAGGTGAGTGTGCCAAGAATTTTTTAGGTTACGACGTGAAACCCATCCGTATTGCAACGCCATCATTTGACAACCGCCCCAATGCTGAAGTGCAGAGTCTGGCATTGAGAATGCTGGAAAATGCGCTGTTCCTGTCGAACCTTGAAGCTTCGAATGTGCAACCCGTGCATTCATCGCTACACCCCGCATGGGGTAGCCAGGGCTTCGGGAGCCACTGATGTATACGGTCAAAGGTCAGCTCGACCGATCAGCCCTGATACGGCAGTACCAGCCGTTGGTGCGAAGGTTGGCCCACCACATGATGGCCAAGTTACCGCCAAGTGTTGAAGTTGATGATCTGATTCAGGTGGGTTTGATTGGACTTTCGGACGCACTATCTCGCTTCGAGTCCTCCCAAGGCGTTCAATTTGAAACTTTTGCCACCCAGCGTATTCGGGGTGCCATGCTGGACGAACTCCGTGAGAACGACTGGATGTCTCGCGGCGCGCGCAAGAGTCAGAAAGAAATTGAAACCGCGATGCGTAAGGTTGAGCAACGCCTGGGGCGCAGCCCACTGGAGTCCGAAATTGCAGCCGAGCTCGGAATGGCGCTTGATGAGTACCAGAGCCTTTTGTCGAAAGTGCGGGGCACGCAGTTGGTGTACCTGGAAGATATGGCCCGCAAGGGTGAGGACGATGACGACTACCTGGATCGACATGTGTCAGACAGTGATGCGGACCCCCTGAACCTCCTGCGCGACCAGCGTTTGCGCCAGGCGTTGGTGGCCGCTATTAAGACGCTGCCAGAGCGTGAGCAGTACATCATGAGCATGTACTATGAGCAGGACATGAATTTGAAGGAAATTGCGGCTGTTTTGGATGTAACCGAATCGCGGGTGTGCCAGCTGCACAGTCAATCCATTGCCCGACTTCGCGTGAAAATGCACTCACACTGATGTGGAGTGCATTTCCTTAGGCTGAAAGTACTTTGAAGGCACCCGACTGGCGGCGGGCATTGCCATAAACCCCGTTGGTCACATAAGTGGCACGGGTTGTTGTTGGTACGACGATCTGCAAAGCCCGCTCCACATGGGCCATACGCCGCAGTAACCCTTCTCTCAAACTTGCGAAGCGGCTCACCATTTGACTTAGCCTTTTGACAAACAGCACTG
>CAJBVC010000093.1 GCA_903958915.1 uncultured beta proteobacterium | reverse complement strand
TTTCCGGCCTTGGTTGCCGCAGTGGCGAAGGAATTGATGGCGATGTAGCCGTAGGCCGCAAACACGGTCGGGTCTTCATTGAACTTGGTCTTGTACTTGTTGGCCCAGAACTGGATCGGGCCAGAGAGCCCTTCGGTGTAGGGGTTCTGCACGGTCATGGCAGCAATGAGACCGTTCATGGCAGCACCACCAAGTTTGTGGATCAGGTCGGTATACGCTGCGCTGGAGCCAAAGAAGGTGGGGCTGTAGCCCATCTTGCGTGCGGTACCAATGGTGCCGATGGTCTCACGAATGATCGTACCCAGCACGATAAAGTCGCAACCACTGGACTGCATCTTTTGCACTTGCGACGAGAAGTCGGTTGCGCCGCGTTTGAAGGAAGTCTTCTCGGCAAATGCCATGCCGATGGTTTTCAGTCCATCCTCGCCACCCTTGAGCACCTCGAGTCCGAAGTCGTCATCCTGGTAAATCGTACAGACCTTTTTGGCGCCCTTTTCTTTCACCACTTTCGGCAAATGCGTCAGCATCTGGTCGTAGTAGGTGGCGGCAAACGCGTACTTGAGCTTGTGGAATGGTTCGTACATTTCGCGTGCTGCAGTGACCGGGAAGAAGTTGATCACGTTTTTCTCGAACTGCACCGGCATGGCGGCCATATTCTGGGCGGTACCCAGATGTCCGATCATCATGAAGATCTTGTCCTGATTGACCAGTTTTTGGGCTGCGAGCACAGCCTTCTTGGGGTCATAGGCTGAGTCTTCCACCACGATCTTAAGCTTGCGTCCATTGACGCCACCCTGTTCATTCAACTCGTCTACCGCCAACAGCATGCCCTGGCGCAGCTGTTTGCCAAAACCCGCGAGCGGGCCGGACAGGTCCTGGATGGACCCGATCAGGATCTCGTCTTTGGTCACGCCCTGTTGCTGGGCACCCGCCACCGATGTGGCGAGGGCCAGTGCGGCCAGTGTTATTGCGGAAAGCATCTTCATGGTCAGTCTCCTTGTTAAAAAATTTACTCTGCAAGTCTACGAAGCTATGGTTCTATCGAACGGTTCAGCCCTTACCGGTACATCGCCTCAATCTGCGGCGCATACTTCTTTTCCACCAGCTTGCGTTTGAGCTTCATGGTGGGGGTAAGTTCCTCATCCTCGGCGGTAAGCTGCGTCTCCAGCAGGAAGAATTTCTTGATCTGCTCGACGCGTGCAAACTTTTTGTTAACCCGATCCAGCTCGGACTGGATCAAGGACTGTATCTCCGGTGCGCGGGTGAGCGAACTGTAGTTGCTAAACGGGATATCCGCATCCTGCGCAAACTTCTCCACGTTCTCCTGGTCGATCATGATGATCACCGTGAGGTAGGGCAGCTTGTCGCCGATCACCACTGCATCGGTGATGTAGGGCGAGAACTTCAGGTCGTTTTCCAGTTCGCTGGGCGTGATGTTTTTGCCGCCAGCCGTGATGATGATGTCCTTCATGCGATCGGTGATGCGGTAGAAGCCATCGGCATCCACCACCCCCACGTCGCCGGTGTGCAGCCAGCCATCCTTGTCAATGGTCTCGGCGGTCTTCTCGGGCAGGTTGAGGTAGCCCGCAAACACGTTCTTGCCACGTACCAGAATTTCACCGGTGGCCGGGTCCAGCTTCATTTCGTTGTAGGCAGCAGCCGGTCCAATCGACCCCGGTTTGATCTTGTTGGCCGGCACGCCAGTGGACGCACCGCAGGTTTCGGTCATGCCCCATACTTCCAGCATGGGAACGCCCAGTGCCAGGTACCATTTCACGAGGTCAGGCGAAATGGGCGCTGCGCCCGTCACCAGAAAACGTGCGCGGTGGATACCAATGAGTTTGCGAACATTGTTCAGTGCCACCCACTGCGCGATGCGAAACTGGAACTTGAGCCAGCCGCTCACGGTCTGCCCGGCCAACACCCGGTCGGCGATCAGCGTACCCACGCCAATGCCCCAGCCATAGGCCGCCTGCTGGATTACTCCGGCCTCCTTGAGCGAAATCATCACGCCGGAGTAGAACTTTTCCCATACCCGGGGCACGGCCGTGAAGACCGTCGGAGCAATTTCGCGCACGTTCTCGGGAATGGTCTCGGGGTTTTCCACAAAGTTGAGCTTGGCCCCGGTGTACAGCGCAAAGTACTCGCCGCCCATGCGTTCGGCAATGTGGCATAACGGCAGGAAGCACATGCGCTCGTCACGCTCGTCCTGCGCCACCAGCGTGTTGTAGCCACGCACGGTGTAGACGAGGCCCTGGTGCAGGTGCATGCCGCCCTTGGGTTTGCCGGTAGTGCCGGAGGTGTAGACCAGAATGGCCAGGTCTTCGGGCCTGCAGGCTGCCACGCGCTGGTGTACCGCATCGGGGTGTTGCGCCAGATAGGTGCGGCCCAGGGCGCGCAATGCGTCCAGGCTGATCACGCCGGGGTCCTGCAGATCGCGCAGGCCATCCATGTTGAACACCACCACCTTGCGCA